>CAZSUE010000894.1:0-2022 GCA_964609045.1 uncultured archaeon
CACCGCTCCCCGCTAACCGCACCCCGCACCCCGCACACCGCTCCCCGCTAACCGCAAACCGCTCACCGCTAACCGCTAACCGCACCCCGCACCCCGCACACCGCTCCTATATCAATCTGCCATGGAGTTCGCGTTGATAGTATGCGCCGTAGGCGATAAAGACGAGCCCGATATACCAGAGGAGATCGTACGCGTGGCCATGATAGAGCGCGAAATGCTGCCGGCCGATCGTATAGAGCCCGTCGGCGATGGCGATCATCGTCAATCCCCAGGAGAGCGGCACCCATCCACGCGCCGTCACATCCATATGGAGGATCATGATGGTCGCGGCGATGATGAAGATATTGCCGATCGAGAAGATCGGGTACGGATCGGCGGTAAAATCGTACCCTCCGCCGGAAACAGCAGGCACAATACTTGCAAGAAGGGTGAACATCGCCCAGGCGAGGGTGGCGATATAGACGATCGACCCCGAGCGAATATCGAGCTTGACACCGGCGAACCGCAGCTTGATGATGAACGCGATCACGATCACCGGCTGAGCGATGGTGCGGAGGATGAGGAGGCTATTGTCCACATTGACCGATCGAAGCGCCACACCGGCGGCAAGCAAGAGTAATGCCATACCGAAAAGGAACCAGACCTTACCTTCAAAATTGCTCCAGCCATAGAGCTTGAAGGCGCGGAAACAGAGGATGACGGTGAGGATGAGCGCTGCCACACCGAATATCTGGTTCGCGGCCGCTCCCGCCTCGCCGGGGAGGAGCAGTGTTATCGTCACGCCGATGCCGGTAATGAGAACAAACAGCCATGTGACACGATTCGTAACGATGGACCCGTCTTCCAACCTCACACCTCCGGTTACTATCCACATCGTTCGTATTCAATTCGACGCGGCTCCCTACAACGTCGGCACATTCCAGGACACGCAGTCTTGGAATGTGCAAGAACAACGGTATTATTAGCTTTATTGCCAAAGCAAGCGCAACGGTTTCGGTCTATTCTATTCTATTCTATTGCAGCAGATCGATCCATCGATCCATACATAGGAAAAGATGTATATGCCGAGGCGTTGATAATGAGAGTTGCCATTTCTGTAGAGGTGAACGATCCGATGCCACATCGCCGCGCGATTCCATGCACGGGGGACCATTGCTCCGACCTACCGTCACGGGCGCCATCACTCTCCGACTTCGCCGTATGTGCCGTTCTCATCTCGCTCATCCTCTCCACCACCGGTTGTACCTGGTTCGAGCGTTCGTCTGAACCATCGGTGCGACCGCTGGAGCGATCGGACCTCCATCCGCCCACACTGGCCCCCGACGCGATCGATACCGCTATTTTATCACCGCCCACCGCCAATAGTACCGTCGCGCCCGGCTACGATTATAACCTCTCGTGGATGGTCGGGAATGTCTACGTCGATTACGGCGGCGCCATGCGGTTGTGGGTCGAAAATCAGGGCGATACACCCCTCTTCATCCGCGGATACCGGTTCGAACCCGCATGGGCGCCCGAAGGGACCTTTCTCAAACACACTGGCATCCCTATTGAGAACCAAAGCACCGCGGACCTCGGCGTCCTTGGGTTCGATGGACCAGATGTTGCGGGCATCTATAAATACAGTATCCGGATCCTCATCCTCGCCCAGCACGCCAACGGGTCCTGGTACGATTACGGTGCCACGGGCGAGAGCTATTACGATGTGGAGGTCAGCCCGCACAATCGGTCGGCGAGCTACGAAACGATCACCAACGATCCGGCCTATTGGTCGATACTGAACGATAATATCATGTTCAGCCAGAGTGAGGTCGAGGGCACGATAAACGAGATCACCGCACCGTTCGGACCGTCCTATTCTCCCTACCATCTCTGCGCCATCTTCGATTTTATCCGCGATACGATCGAATATATCCCCGATCCACCGGGTGAGCCGAACTACTGGGCGCCGCCGCGCGAGACGCTCGCGATCAAGAGCGGTGATTGTGAGGACCAGTCCATGCTCCTCTCCGCGCTTATCGG
>CAZSUE010000895.1:0-2018 GCA_964609045.1 uncultured archaeon
ATAGAACCGGAACTCGCTGTCCTTGAGGAGCGGCTTGATCTCGCCACCGAGCAATCGATAATGGAGCACGAAGTTGGTTGCGCCGATGATCATGAACACCGACATGATGATCTCGGCGGCGAGGTTATTGAACCCCTCGACGCTGAACACCTTGGGCGAGAACCCGCCCCCGGCGAGGGTGGTGAATGACTGGCAGACCGCGTCGAACGGGGTGAGCCCGGCGATAATGAGCGTGACGACCTCGGCGACGGTGAAGAAAAGGTAGATCTTCCAGAGCAGTGCGGCGGTCTTGGCGATTTTCGGTCTCAGTCGTGTCACTTCCACGCCGGGCACTTCGGCGCGCATGAGCTGGAGACCGCCCTCCATGACGCGTGCGAGCACGACGACGGAAAGCGCGATGATGCCCATCCCACCGAGCCACTGGATCAGCGATCGCCAGAGAATGATACTCTTGGCATAGGGGAAGTACGCGCTGATATCGCTGGGACCGCTGATCACGGTGGCGCCGGTTGCGGTGAAGCCGGACATCGATTCGAAATAGGCCGAGTACGGGTTCGGAATGACATTGCTGAACATGAACGGTAGCGCGCCGAAGAGCGCGATGAGTAGCCAGCCGAACGCCACGGCGGCAAACGCCTCGCGGTCGCGCACCGACCCTGCGCGCTCGCGACCAAAATGCCAATAGAGCCCGCCGAGGCCGGCGCAGGCAGCCATGGGCAGTCCGAACCAATAGAGAACGGAAAGGATCGGTTCACGGTAGATGATACCGGTGACGATGGGGCCGGTGAAACTGAGCGAGAAGAGGAGTAGTATCCGCCCGACCAGGTCGACGACGACCTTATACCGCATAGTAACCCGTTTCCGTTTCCGTTTCCGCTTGTATATCGTGGCGTGGTGCCCGCTCGTGAAGGAAGGACCCCTCTTGCGCCTTCACACATTCCATCATTCGTAGTCCGAGTGGTCGTGACAAATTGAACGAGACCCAGCGACGGCTAGGGCGGCGATGCCCACTTCATTATAAATAAACTACGGTCTCTCTCCATTACTGGGTGGATCGAATCGCGGTGATCGGAGCGCGGTGTTATTTTATTTCCAATAACTGCTGGGGAAGAAAATGACGAGCCCGGTGAAGACCTCGAGCCGCCCGAACCACATGCAGAAGGCGAGCAGCACTTTTCCGTACGGTTGAATGAACGCAAAGTTATCATATGGTCCCACATTGCCGAGCCCCGGGCCGATATTGCCGAGGGACGAAGCGACGGCTGAGAACGAGGTGACGAGATCGCCCTGCGGCCCCATGGCGGGGATGATGAGGATGGTGGCGAGCACGAGGATGATGAGGTAGATAAAGAAGAATATCGCCACGCTGCGTATCACGCGCTCCGAGAGCGTCACATCGCCGAGCCGGACCGGGATCACCGCCCGCGGATGGATCGCCTTGCGCACCTCACGTCTGGCCGCCTTGAAGAGTACGAGAATGCGCACCACCTTGATCGAGCCGCCGGTCGATCCCGCGCACCCGCCGACGAACATGAGAACGATAAGGATCATTTGTGAGAAGAGGGGCCAGGTGCCGAAATTCGCCGTGCTATAGCCGGTGGTGGTCTGGATCGAGACGACCTGGAAGCTCGCGAGGCGGACCGAAGTGGCGAGATCGTACGCCGTTTCGAGAAAGAGGTTGCCGGCGAGGAGGACGAGCGCGAAGATGATGATGAGGAGGTAGAACCGGAATTCCGGATCCTTGAATAACGGCCGGAGGCGTCCGCGGAGCAGCTTGTAATGGAGCACGAAGTTCGTCCCCGCGAGGAACATGAAGACGATCACGATCAATTCGGCCCAGCCGTTGGCGAATCCCTCGATACTGATCGCCTTGGGTGAGAAACCGCCGGTTGGCAGCGTGGTCAGTGCGGTATTGACGGCGTCGAACGGGGTGAGCCCGGCAGCGAGGAGGAGAACCGCTTCGGCGATGGTGAAAAGGAGATAGATGCGCCAGAGGAGCGCGGCGGTCTTGGCGATCT
>CAZSUE010000896.1:0-2017 GCA_964609045.1 uncultured archaeon
GAGCAGCACGGAGAACGGGATCACCGCGATCGCGGGCGGGATCGCCACCATGACGATGAACCCAGCGTAGAGACCGGGGTGCCCGATGAGGAGCACGGTGGCAAGAAGGAGGAGGCCGGACATGAACCCGTAATGGATGAGAAGGATGAGGAGAAGGCTGCGCCAGTTCGTTTTGATATCGAGCATCGACCGCAGCTTGATCTCGGTGGTGGAGAACGACATGATCGCGACGAGCGAGAGGATGGCGATGGAATCGGTGGGAATGGGAAGGTCGCCGACGAGGAGTCCGAGGATGAACGCGGCGGTGATCATGATGATCGGCGTCTTCAGGAACTTTTTCAGCACAGCCATCGCACCGGCGCCAGGCATACTCGCGGGGTATAGGAGGCACGGTTGAAAAACCCTCGCGTGGATCGTACTCTTTGGTGCCGGTTCGAAGAGCAACGGAATCGATGGGAGCGTCGCGATGGAGGGTCTGAAGGTCGATCGAGGCATTTTCGATGTGCTATTGAAATTCGAAGTGGCGGGCGACGGCTACATTAATGAAGGGAATCGCATATTCCTTCTCCACAGCTCGGTGCAGAGGCACTGAGTGCGACGAGCGACCCCGCTCGCGGTAGGTGATCGACATGGAACCGAAACGCCACGGCAAACCGTTCTTCGGCCGGTTAAAGAACTTTCAGCTCATCGATCTCAATTTCGATCCCGATGACGACGAACTCTACGACCAGCTCGTGGGAGAGGGCGGAGAGCAAAACGACCCACGGTTCCTCGGCACCTACACCGACGACGACCTCCTCGCGTTCCTCGAGGAGTTCGGCGTCACGGAGCAGTTGGCAGCGCGCGGCTACCGGAACCCGCTCATCCGGAAAGACACCTCCGACCCAATGGTCCATCGGCTGTGGATCTACGACGCCGCCAGATCCCCTCAACAGTTTCTTGGGGAAGTGGTGCTCCGACGCGCCGTCCTCAATATCCACAATTTCCGTTCCTTTCTCCGCCTGGACGAGCTGACAAAGGCGCATGCGTTCATGGAATCGGCCCTGGATTTCGACCTCGACATGCTCGTGATCGAGTGGCTCTCTATGCAGGACCCACACCGTTCGTTTGGGGAGGACCGCCCGCCGCTGCCGGGCCAAAACTATCCGGGGCTCGGTGTGGGGCGTGAGGTGCAGCAGTTATTGATGACGCTGGCAGAGCGCAAGCAGCGCGACGGTGTGCTCAACATCCCCGAGTTCTTCCATAATGCCTACCTCTATTCACCGCCGTTCAGGTTCGTCAATCCCGCGTTCGAGGGGCTATTCGATACGTTGATGGCCGATCTCGAACCGCAAATAGAGGGCCGCGGGCTTGCGGCGGTGGCGTATGCGCTGAACAGCGGGTGCGTCTTGGATACGGTGGCTGATGCGCCGTTCAAATGGGAGCCCGAGGAGCTGATCTCGCCGTTATCCGAGCGGATGAAGCGGTATTTCGACTCCGCGCAGTACCGCGCGCTCGTGGCGTCGGCCACCGAGGAAGGACGGTTCACGGTCCAGTGGGACCGCTACGAGGCAAAACTGCAGAACGATACCGAGGACGCGTGAATCGGGTCCTTCGGGCCGCTTCGCACGCCTCTTCGACCCGGTCGCCGGTGATCCGTCGCCAGTACCGATCGGAAAAATCGCTGATGCTGGAGCGATAGCTATCGTATCGAACGGGGCAAGAGGGGAAAAAAGCAAAGAGAGCGTTGAGAGAGCGTTGAGAGAGCGTGGAGAATGATAAAAAGTAGCGGGGAGTGGATTTGAACCACTGATCTACGGGTTATGAGCCCGTCGGGATTTCCTGGCTACCCCACCCCGCTATGAGAGATGCGTGTTTTCTGCGATCGTGCCGGTCGTCGTGCGCCAGGAGGGGTAAAGGAACATCTGGCACTTATACGTTTTGGTCGAACGGCCCGTCCCGGCGTCGCGATAACCGTTCATTCCGCCACGATGCGTACGCCACCGTCGCGGTAATGGATCCAGATGCGGTCCTTGAC
>CAZSUE010000897.1:0-2014 GCA_964609045.1 uncultured archaeon
GGGGGTGATGGTGTCGTCCACGCGGCGTCGTTGCTGAATACGCTTATAGCGTGTTCTCGGCGATGCATGGACCGCAACGAGGAGGAACGCATCCCCGAACTTCTCTTGAACACGCGAACCTCCTCGGTCCCGCGCACGCCGTCGACCACCACGAGCCAGCTATCGTGCGCTTCGATATGTGGAATTGTTCGCTTTGCCCATATGCCGTACCCGAACTTCTTGCGCTCGTTAGTGGCGACGCGGCCCACATTCCAACTGGTCAGCTCGAGCTCCTGTTGCTTCGTCTCCTCCCAGACGAGGTCGCCCATACGTACCACCGGCACCTCCCATTCGTTCGCGACCTTCACCGCTTCACCCTTTCCCGACCCCGGCATACCGGCAAATGCGATTACCATCATAAGACCACCGAACCCGCAATGGCGCGCCCACATATCAGGTTTTGTATTAGGGAGAGCGGGGAGGGGGTTGGGGGATAGGGAATCGGGGTTCGGGAACAGTACCGCCCCGCCCGCTAATGGGTGGGGAGGGCGCTGGAAAATAGGGGTTGGGGACTATGGCCGCCCTCAGTGCCTACCCGCTTCTATTGTTATTCATTTATCGCGTCACCTAACCTACCCTCACCCTTTGGCGCCTATGGGGGGCGGCCCAACCCCCAATTTCCCAGTGGCGTCCTACCGCTTCAATGAATGGATAAGCGCCCGAAGCATCTGACTGATCGCGACGATATCCAATACAAGCGATTTGATCGTCTTTGGCTTGAGATAACCGAGCCGGTGGGCGAGGAGAAGCTGGGTCTCCAGTTCGTACAACGATCCGCGCGCAATACAGAGGAAACGAATATATTCCTTCGTCGAATCCCGCCCCCACCCTTCGGCGATATTGGATGGGATCGAAACAGTAGATCGATGGATCTGACGAGCCAGTGCATCCTGCCCATCGATAGGAAATTCTCGCAAGAGACTGTAGACCACCACCGCGAGGGCCATACTCTTTTGCCACACCTCCAGATCCTGATAGCTCTCGATCGCCAACGCATCATCTCCGTCGTAACAAATCAAAGAGGGGATTGGGGACTGGAGGTTGGGGTTTGGGGCCACTCGCCTCCACTGTAGTTTTTCCGTTCGTTCGTCTTTTCGCCTCGCTCAACCCCCTGACGGACGGGGGTGGATCCATCCCCCGGTCCCGAACCCCCAGTTGCGTCCTACTCGTCGAGGTCCAGTTTCTGCAGCGTCTCCGCGGTGGGCTCGCCGTCGGCGCTCCACCCACGCAGCTCGTAATATTGGCTCAATAACCGGTCGCGGTCCCAAATGTGGCCTTCCGCCGGCCCCTCCGGCATCGGCTCCTCGAGCAGCCGCGGCGGGAGGGTGTCGTCCGCTTTCGTTAGCCCCGCTGCGGCGTTGAAAAGGCGCTCCAGCGTCCAGATACGGGCACCGCACTCCATGACCGCGTCCGTATCGTAATCGAAGCCGGTGGCGGTCTTCAATAGCTCGGTGTACTCTTCGGCACCCAGCGCAAACGAGCTAAAGAGACACATCCCCGACGAATCGATCACCGCGGTGAGATCGTGGAAGATCATGGCCCATTGTGCCTTGTCCTCGTAGCTGAGCGGGTCGAGTTTCTCCGGTGCACCGAGGATCTCTGGCGAGATCATATACCCGCGAACATGACACCCGCCGCGGTTCGAGACCGCATAGGTGACGCCATGTCCCTTCACCCCGCGCGGGTCGTACGCCGGCAGCTCCTGTTTCTTGACGCTCATGCTCAGTTCGGGATGGCCGTAGCGCGCAGCGAACCGGTACGAACCTTCGCCCAGTTCGGCACCCAGCCCGGTATTTCGGCCCATCTGCTTCGTGTACTCGACGATAGCGTCGGCGTCGCCCCATTCGATGGCGCTCTCGATATAGCCGCGCTGTGAGAGTTCCATGGCGCACCCGATCGTACTGCCCGAGGAGATCGTATCCAGACCGAGTTCATTGCAGAGATAATTGGCGCGGGTGATCGCCTCGAGGTCGTC
>CAZSUE010000898.1:0-2014 GCA_964609045.1 uncultured archaeon
ATGAATGAATGAATGAATGAGTGGAATGCGACGCACGATACAGATACGAGCGGTATTCATGTCGTGGAGCGGATGTGCGCCAGCCGTCGTGCATACCACTGCGCCTCGTCCTTGAACCCGAACTGCGCCGTAACCTCGCGCAGTGCGCGATACCGCGCGAGCGGGTCGAACCCGATGCATTCGTGAAGCTTGCGAAGGCAAACGGGACAGCATTTCTTTTTCTCAGGCAGTGCCGCCGCTTTGTGTACCTGATAGTGACTATCCCGACGCGTTCGAACATAAGAACATTCCCAACTGGTCATGCCCCTATAAGCCATTGGTTTCTGAAAACACGCAGTTCGCACCTTCGCTCTATGAGAACAATGTATCGCGTTCTGTAACGGTGGGGGTGGGGTGGGGGGCTCGCATCGGTCCCGCAACCAACTCTATTGGATCGCAGGGTGGCGTGCGAGGGCGGTATGGTTGTTCACCGTGACCGTGGTGAGGACGACATCGGTGATCGATACGGCTGAAATTGAAAAAATATCTTTCGCGCGATCACTCTTCGCCTTCGATACCTTTAAAGTACTGTTGCAGGTCCTCGGGCATATTCCCGAGAAATGTTTCCATCTCCGTCGCACCACTCTTGCGCTCGAGCATCGTATGGACCGCTTTGATACCGAGTTCGGCCAACTCGGGGTTCGAGGGCTGGTCCACGCGCTGGATGACCTCCCCGATGAACGCGTCCGTATCGTACTTCTCCGGCTTATTCTCCGGTTGCCAGCCCTCGAAATAGACCCCTTTCATGAGGAGCGGGAGCTGCCCGGCGAAATTCACCGCTTCGGTCACCGGGAGCCGGTCGCGCATGGTATGGAGGACCGATTTCGCGGCGAGGTACGCCTGCTGCCGGTCCCAATGGGTCTCTTCCTCGATGATCTTGAGCCAGTCGATGGTGGTTTGGACGGTGTTGTCGAAATGTCTCAATCCCGTGTTCGTCATGGTCGTTCCTCTGCTAAAAGCACCCTCGCGAGCAGTATTAAGTCTTGTTTGAACTTCTATTGGAACTGCGTTACAATTTCGTTACAAAACGCGGCTACGGTACGGATGGAAGGGGCAATGCCTAAAAGTGCCCTTGGTCCTGTTTAGGGTCGTATGGCGCTCTACGACGCGTTCGCGCATGTCTATACCACTGGCCCGTACGGTGCGTTCAGCGAAGCGGTCTCGCGGCTCCTCCCCGCGTTGTTGGACGAGTTCGGGTGCCGGCCCGAGAGCGTTCTCGATATCGCCTGCGGCGACGCGCGGTTCGCCGCCGTCATGGGTGCGCGCGGCTGTCGCGTGGTGGGGCTCGACGCGTCGCACCGGATGCTTGTCTATGGCCGCGAGCGTGTGCGCGAGATGGGTTTGAGCGGGCGCGTGGCGTTGGTGCAGGGCGATATGCGCAGCCTTCCGTTCACGCCCGCGTTCGACCTCGTCACCTCCTGGTACGATTCCCTCAATTACCTCCTCGAAGAGCGCGACCTACGGCAATGTTTTCGTGCGGTCGGCACGGTGCTGGCGCCGGGTGGGCTTTTCATCTTCGATATGAACACGATTTACGCACTTGCCGTGGACTGGCAGCGCCGGCCCTGTTATGTCAATCAAGCGCGGGACGACCTCTTCGAGGTGCACCGGGTCGCCTATGACGAAGAGCAAAAGATCGGCAGTATCGACGTGACCGCATTCTCGCGCATGGACGAGGGCGCGGACGAAAGCGAGAGCGAGAGCGAAAGGGGGCGCTGGCGGCGCGTCGATGTGGTGCACCGCGAGCGCGGGTATACGCTAAAAGAGGTGCGTGCCGCGTTGAGCGAGGGCGGGCTCGAGGTGCTCGCATCGTATGGCAATTTCCGGAAACGGCGCGCGCCCACTCCGACCAGCGGGCGGGTCTGGTTCGTTGCGCGGCGGCGCGGTTGCGATTAAAGAATGCTCGATCTGGTATTCTGTAGAGACGGTTCCTTCGGACTGCGTCTCTACGAACACCGCGAAAATGAGTACATTT
>CAZSUE010000899.1:0-2011 GCA_964609045.1 uncultured archaeon
GTGGTGCGCCGGTCCTGCCAGACGATGGCGTTGTGGAGCGGCACGCCGTCGGCGTCCACGGGCACGATGGTCTCGCGCTGGTTCGTGATGGCGATGCCGGCGATGTGCGCCGCAGCGTCCTCGCCCGCCTTTTCGAGCGCCAAACCGCTCGCGTTGGCGATGGCGCGCCACCAGCTCTCCGCGTCCTGTTCCACCCACGCCGGTTTGGGATGAAGGCACCCATATTCACGATAATGGCTGCTCACGATGGTTCCCGCAGGATCGAACAGTATCACCCGCGCACCGGTGGTGCCCACATCGATCGCACACAACAGCGTCCTCTCGCTCGATCCTCCTGCTGGCGTCCCCATGGTATCATATCATCCTCAGCGGAAGCGGCTACCGCTCTCCCTGCGGACATATATTACTACAGGGTGGTGTAATCCTACCATAAGCTTTATTAGCCCGCGGCAGCATACTTCCGCATACGATCTTCACTGGTGATATTTTTCGTTGCTATTAAAACTCTCGTATAGGAGCTGAGTTGACATGAGGAAAGCTTATGTGATCGCCGCATCGATGAACCGATGGGGTAAGATGGAAGACACTGCCCGTGAGGGCATGATCAAACAGGGTCTCGATACACTTGAAATCGCTGATATGGGTCCGGAAGATGTGGACGCAAGTTTTGTGTCCAATGTCTTTAGCTCGACCGAAGACCAGGGTCATACCGGTCCGATCGTGAACAACGGTCTGACGATGTTCGAACAACCGTCCATGGCCATCGAATCCGCCTGTGCCAGCGGCAGCGCCGCGTTGCACGAGGCGTATGTCCATGTTGCGGGCGGGTTCGACGACGCCGTCCTGGTGCTTGGTGCCGAGAAGGTCAGCCATATGGATCTGATCACCTCGACATCGTATTTCGCGCTGGGGTGTGACGCATGGTTCGAAGCTGCCAACGGCATCACCTTTCCGGGGCTGTATGCGGTCATGGCGAATTACTACATGGACCGGTACGGTCTGAAGGAAGATACGCTGGGAAAGGTCTCGGTCAAGAACCACGCGAATGCGAACCTCAATCCGCACGCACATTTCCAAAAGGAGATCACGCTCGAGGACTATCGTAATTCGCGGCTGATCGCGTCGCCGCTGAAGATGTACGACTGCTGCCCGTTCTCCGACGGTGTGGCCGCCACGCTCGTCGTCTCCGAGAAATGGGCGAACAAAGCGGAGGACGCGCTCGATATACTGGCATCGACCCGTGCGGGGAGCGTCTACACCATGCACGAGCGACCCGATCCCTGTTCCATCGAAGCTGCGACGATCGCCGGGAAGAAGGCGTTCGAAGAAGCTGGTATGGAGCAGAAGGATGTCGACTTCTTCGAGGTCCACGACTGTTTCACCATCGCCGAGATCGTCGCTATGGAGGACCTCGGTCTGTTCGAGCGCGGCAAGTCCGGCGAGGCGGTGGAAGAGGGCATCACCGAACGCGATGGCGATGTCCCGGTCAATCCGTCCGGCGGGCTCAAGGCGAAGGGCCACCCTGTCGGCGCCACCGGCGTGGGGCAGGTCGTCGAGATGTGGGAGCAACTGCGCGGCGAAGCCGGCAAGCGACAAGTGGACGGCGCCGAGGTCGGCTTGGCACATAACATCGGTGCCACGGGTGCCTCATGTGGTGTGCATATCTTCAAGAGGGTGTAATCATGGCTGAGATCAAAGTCCCGCTTCGGGAATTCAAGAAAGGATACGAACAAGAGGGCGTTGTGAAAGGGTACGAATGCAACGATTGCGGTTACGGTTTCGTCACCATCCACGGGCTCTGTCCCAATTGCCGGTCCGATAATATCGAGGCGACCGAGTATAAGGGCGAAGGCGAGATCATTTCGTATACGATGATGACCTTTAGCACGGAACGCTTCATGGAGCACGCCCCGTTCGCATATATCTGCGTCAAGCTCGACGAGGGCGCGACGATGAGCGGCTGGATACCCGGCATCTATGAGCCGGACGAGGTCGCCATCGGTGATCGTGT
>CAZSUE010000900.1:0-1995 GCA_964609045.1 uncultured archaeon
GAGACGAGTAGGTCGTCAGTAGTGTTATAGATGTGCACCGACACATTCTGGATGCCGAGCGCGTCGCTCGCCGTGATCGTGACCGTCGTCGTGCCGCTGAGGTACTGACCTATGGCGGGTTTGACGATGGAACAGGTCGGGTCGTGGTTGTTGACATAGAACTCCACCGAGGTCGTGGCGGTGTTCGAGCTATTGTCGGTGGAGCGGACGGTCAATTGATGAAGGCCGTCGGTGAGTCCTAGCGTATTGAGTGTTGCTGTGTAGGTAATGCCGGTATCGAGGTCCATCTCGACCCACCCGGATTCATCGATGCGGTATTCGACCGTGTCAACGAAGATGTCGTTCTCTTCCACTTCTAAATCGTATTGCCCGAAAATGTAGTCCAAGTCTTCAGGTAAGATGATCACTGGGTTAGGATCAGTGTTGTCGATATAAAAGCTCAAATAATTATCATCGGAATTGCCCGCGTTGTCGTTCGCCGTTGCGGTGATGGTGTACTCATCATCAACCCTCGTCTGCGTATCAAAACTGTATTCATAATACCCAGACTGCGTGTTGTAGCTCATTGGGATAAGGTTCCCGCTCGAGCCAAATTCAAGAGTCACATTCTTCACACCGATCCCGTCGGTGGCAAGCGCTTTGATCGTATAATCTCCGGAGACATATTCGGCCGCACCGGGCTGGACGATAGTGCAGTTGATCCCGTCGGTGGCGTCGTTGTCGATCATGATGGTGATGGTGCGGGTGATCACATTGCTCGCGTTATCCTTGGCGGTGAAGGTGAGGGTGTGCGCACCATCGGAATACGATTCGCTCGGGAAGGTTGCATTATAGTTATGCTCCACGCCGTTTACTGAACCCATCGTCTTCCAGAGCCCGTAATCCACCGCGTATTTCACCGATCCGATCTTGATGCCGGCGATGTCGTCGGTGGCATTGACCTGGAGCTCGTAATCCTCACTGATGATCGCACCGTCGAGCGGCTGGAAGACCTGGAGCGACGGCGCGGTGGTGTCCACATTGACGGTTAATGTCTCCTCGGTGGCATATAAGCCCGCTTCATTCGTCGCGTTCGCCGTGATCGTCACCTCGCCATCCTCGAGTGCGCCCTCGGGGAAGGTATATTCCCAGAGACCGGTGACCTCATTATAGGTCGTCTGGTACCAGATATTGTCGGCTTGCGAAGTGTTGATCTTGACCTGCGTCACCGTCGCGTTACTCGTACTCGCATCGGTACTGATCTGGACGAGGAACCCGCTGGAGACAAAACCGCCAGAGGCCGGTGCACTGAAGGTTATGGCCACAGCATCACTCGCGGTGGAATAGACCTCCAATTGACCCGTCAATGTTGTCTGGCGGGACATATGATCGGTCACATTGATGAAGAATGCGTAGAGTCCCTCGTTTGTAGCGGGCTTGACCGTCGCAAGTTCGGAGGTATAGATGCCGTCGCCGGCGACCTCGTCCTCTCCTAGTCCGTCGTCGGCGAACGTTTTGTTATCATCCAATATCGAGCAGTTGATACTGCTATTGGTATCATTGATACCCGTGCCCGTATCTGAGAGGGCGACGGTGAAATAGACATCATCACCGGGTAGCGCCGCGCTCATATCCTCCTCATAATGGACCTCGAGGTCGGAGATCACCGGCGCCTTGTTGTCGAAGGTCGCAACGATACTGTCCGGGACCGAATTGCCGAACTGATCGTAAACCCGAACGGTGACGATGTGCACGCCGTCGGCGAAGAGGCGCGTATTGAGCGAAAGATTCACCTGGCTATCGGTGGCGCCGATGGAGGTGTTGACGCTGACCAATGTCGAGTCGACATAGAGCTCTGCGCTCTCCACCGCCGAGCTGATATCTGCTTTGATCTTTCGCCGACCGGAAATATTCGCTTCGTTCTCCGGGTCGGCGATGTCGACGCTCAATGCGTAGTTCGAGAACGAGACACTGACGGTGTCGGAGGTCTCACGGTTCTGCGAATCGACCACGACG
>CAZSUE010000901.1:0-1992 GCA_964609045.1 uncultured archaeon
GCCTCGGCGTGGTATACGGGCGGCTCCATGTCAAAGGAAAGATCCTCGTGCATTCCAATTCCGAACTGCTCAACAAGCATATGGACAACAATACAAATGTCCAGATCATCCTGTCGATCATGCAGGACTCCTATCCGGAAGGCCTCGGTCTCAAGCAGTTCACCTTTGACGGCGTCCATATCGACGACCGCGAGTTCCAGCTCGACAGTCACGGCTATGCGCTGACGACCTACACCTTCACCGCCGACCGGCTGCGTGAAGCCTAAAATAATAGAGGCGTAAGCGCACCATACCGCACCATACCATCCCATACCATCCCATACCATCCCATACTATACCATAGCATACTATACTATACCCTACTATACCGTACCTGATCCATGGAGGCGGGGGACGACGGGTCGCCCGCTTTTCTCTTTTTTTTTCTTTTTTCCTTTCGTTATTCTTTTCTCCTTTCTTTCTTCTATTGATCGAGCCGCCATTCTCCCGCACGAGAGTGCCTTTTTTTCCTTTTGTTTTGGATTTTTTGACGGGCGGGTCTGTAATTCACATTATTGGGTGGGGAGGAATTCGTTCCAAGCACGCAGAGTGCAAAACGCAGTTTCGATCCAATACCGCGAGCAGAGGAGCGGTGCGAGAACGGAGTATGGCCGATCCGCGTACCCATTGCGCTCCATTTCGTTTTCGTGATCCGATCCCACGAAAAACGGTGATCCTCCGATAGATTCTACTACTGTAATGTGATGTATAGCGCTTATGAGCCGTCCACAGAACAACGGCGCGTGCGTGCCGTCCTCTTTCAAGCTACCCGTTCATGGGTTGATAATCGTCCTGCCGATATGCAAAAAACTGCTCTTGCTATGTACTGATATGCGAGGGGCGAATTCCGCTACTCGCCGAGCCGGCGCCGGAAGGGTGCGATTCTGCACGAATCATATATGAACGAAATGTTTATAGCACTCTTGTCAGTACGATTACACCCCAAGCTCAGCTTCAGGGATAACTCCATAAGGGAGCAAGAATTGACTAGCACGTGAAGGAGGCATCACTTTTGATCAGAAATGCGCCGCACCGTAAAGATTCGAATACACTATTGAAATCTATTATCTTCATTGGGCTCGTGACCATTGCTGCCATCGCAGTACTCGGTCTCATCACTCCCGCTGAAGATACACCGGGACCACGAACAAGCTATGCGAACGACGAGATCGAGACCCGTGCCACGCCGCAACCACCGTATACCCCGCTGGCAACGAGCCCGCCGGACGGTTCTACCGGCATCACGCAAAGTCCGGTGACATTATCATGGGAAGCGGCGGAACGATATCGTGGCCGTGTGGATCACACTACCATTACGAACTTCCATCTTCAGGTGGCCACGAGCGGCTCGCCCAATAGCAACGGCGGGAACGCCGATGTTTTCGACGGCGATGTGGGACCGGACAACTCGAAAACGATCAACGTCGATATGGGCGTCCATTATTACTGGGCGGTCCGTGCCGACGATGCCGACGGCTCGACCTGGAGCAATGTGTTCGATTTCACCACCAACGCGCTCCCGGTCGCCACCATCGACCGCGTCGACCCTGCCACACCGCGCGAAGGGCAAGAGATCACTTTCCGCGGCACTGCAGAGGACCCCGACGGCGGCGCCATCGAAGCGTATGAATGGAAATCGAGCATCGACGGCGTGTTCGGCGATTCTGCGAGTACGTCCACGGAGTTGTCCGAAGGCGATCATATCATCACCTTCCGCGCCCAGGACGAGATCGGGCTGTGGTCGACCGAAGCGCAATACAGCCTTCGGGTCGAGGTGAACAGCGAGCCGACGAGACCGACCAGCATCCTCCCGCGCGAGGCGCACGACCAAACACCTACCCTCCGGTGGTCCGCATCGTCCGACCCCGAGTTCGATAAGGTGACCTACCATATCAGTATCGGCACCTCGTATGGCGGCAGCGATATCGTCGACGACGAGACGACCACGTCGAC
>CAZSUE010000902.1:0-1990 GCA_964609045.1 uncultured archaeon
AGGAGCGCGCGGGAGACGAGGTCAAGGACCTCGCGATCAAGGTCCGCGACGAGGTGGATAATCTCATGCTCCAGCAATATGAACTGGTGGAGAGCTGGTCGCGCTCACCGCTCGTCGTCGAGACCGCGGAACGCGCCGCTGCACTCGATCGCGATGAGCTCTACGACGCCTGGAGCGATCCAGAGGATCGTGCATTCGCCGATGACGAAGCGCTCGGCGACGGCGATGCGAGCAACGATATCGAACCGAGAGTGTCACGCTATCTCATTGATCTGCGCGCGATGTCGCGTCACGGGAATTCACCGATCTATCCGGAGATATTTTTCACCGACGCCCGCGGCTATGTGGTGGCCGCCACCGATGCCACCGGCGATTTCGACCAGGGGCCGGACGACTGGCGCCTCTTCCGCCATCCCAACGGGAGCGAATACTATACACGCCACGACCCGTCCCCCGGCGGTGAGGGGTGGTATAAGGCCGCCAACCGCGCGTCGAACGGGCGCTATGTCAGCGAGGTGGTCTGGGACGATTCGGCAAAGACATGGGGCGTCGATATCTGTGTCACCATCGAGAACGCGTCGACGAACCAGCGTGTGGGCACGATGAAAGCGTTCTTCGATTACGGTCTCTTCATCAACGAGCATATCGGTGTCGAAGACCTCGATATCGACGAGATCAAGATCGTCTCGGCGGAAGGCACCATCGTCGCCACCAGCGAGAACGCGCCGGGGAAGGTCAATAACGACGATGTGAACCTCGGGGATCTGAATTCGATCTCCACGGCGCAGTCCACGGCCAAGCCGGGGTATGTGCTCGAGAGCGACGAGGACGAGAACGAAGTGCTCAACGGCTGGGCGGTCTCCGACGATGTGCACGATCATATCGTTCTCGTTTCCGAGAACGCCGAGGATGTTTTTGCGTCCACGGAAGCGCTGGGATCGACGATCGACACGCTGGGCGACGAACTCGTCTACGAGATCGTCATCGTCAGTGTGATCGCCGCAGTCGCTGCGATCATCGTCTCGCTCCTTTTCGCACGGAGGACGACGAAACCGATGTCGAAGCTGGTGAGTTCGTTCGAGGCGCTCGCCGGTGGTGATTTCTCCACACGCTTCGATGTGGACGCGACCGACGACGAGATCGGCGATATGATCCGCGCGTACCGCGCGGTGCTGGCCAATACCGCCGGACCGCTGCGGGAGATGAACCGCGGCGCACATGCCATCGCCAACGGCGATCTCTCCCGCTCGCTGGATATCGACGCAAAGGGCGAGATGGCCGAGATCGTGCACTCGTTCAAACGGATGCAAACGAGCCTCCGCGAGCTGGTGCGTGAGATCCAGCACACCTCGGGGAGTGTTGCCACTACTTCGGAAGAGTTGGCGAGCTCCGCCGAGGAGATGAACGCGAGCACGCAGCAGGTCTCGTCCGCGATCCAGCAGATATCGAAAGGCTCCCAGGAGCAGGCGAATAAGGTCGAGTCCACGGCGCGCACCATGGAAGAGATGTCCAGCTCGGTAGAGGATGTGGCATCGCGATCCGGTTCGGCAGCGTCGGCCGCGCAGCGGGCACGCGACAATGCCACGGAAGGTCGCGACGCGATCAAGAATACGGTGGCGAAGATGCGTGAGATACACACTGTGGTACTGGAGTCGGCGGAGGTGGTGGCTCAGCTCGGCACGCGCTCGGAGGAGATCAGCGCCATCGTCGATGTGATC
The DNA here is from genome assembly GCA_964609045.1 of uncultured archaeon. Taxonomy (GTDB): domain Archaea; phylum Thermoplasmatota; class Penumbrarchaeia; order CAZSUE01; family CAZSUE01; genus CAZSUE01. The sequence goes on from CAZSUE010000902.1 coordinate 1,719, forward strand.
ACCGGGATCACCGACCAAACGAACCTTCTTGCACTCAACGCGGCGATCGAGGCGGCGCGTGCCGGCGAGCACGGGCGCGGGTTCGCCGTGGTGGCGGAAGAGGTCAAGAATCTCGCGGAGGACTCGAAACGTGCTGCAAAACGGATCGCCACCATGATCGGCGAGATCCAGCGCGATACGACGAACGCGGTATCGGCGATGGAGACGGGCACGGCGGAGGTGGAAGCGGGCATCAACGCGGTGACGCGAAGCGACCGCGCGTTCGAGGAGAT
>CAZSUE010000903.1:0-1979 GCA_964609045.1 uncultured archaeon
AATGTTGTGGGGCTCGCCGGTGACGGCGGCACCTTCGATATCGGCATCCAGTCGCTCTCCGGCGCCGTGGAGCGTGGACACGATTTCATCTATGTATGCTACGACAACGAAGCGTACATGAATACCGGCATCCAGCGCTCCTCCTCCACACCGATCGGTGCCTGGACCACCACGACGCCGGTGGGTAAGAACAAAGAATGGGAGCGCTCGCCGAAAAAGAACATGGTGGAGATCATGGTGGCGCATGAGATCCCGTACACCGCCACCGCCTCCATCGGCTATCCCGAGGATCTGATCAAAAAGGTGCAGAAGGCGGCCACGATCGAAGGGCCAAAATATATCCAGATCTACGCACCCTGCCCCACCGGCTGGCGCTCGATGCCGAGCAAAACGGTGGAGCTGGGGCGCATGGCGGTCCAGACCGGGATGTACCCGATGTACGAGGTGGAGAACGGTGTCTACACTATCTCGCGCACACCGCGTGGGCTTCCGACGCTCGAAGACGGCGAGTTCGTCACCAAGGGCGAGAAGAAATACACGGTACGCGACTATTTGCGCGCCCAGGGCCGGTTCCGGCATCTCCCCGACAATGTGGTAACGGAGATCGCCGCCACGGTGGAACGTGGGTGGAAACGGCTCCTCAAGCTCGAGGCGTTCAGCCGCGAGATCGAGGACCTCTCATAATGTACCCGCGCACCCTTGGAAGGAGGGGGTTTTGCGACATTCTCGGTATAGAGCATTGTATCGGGCGCAGGTGAGCGAGAGAGGATGCGGAGGTCGGGACGGTGAACAAGCAAGAGGCGTTGCGGCTCCAGGTGTTGAAGATCCTCGGTCTCGAGGGTGCGCTCCACGATTTCGTTCCGCTCACCTCGCGATGGCTGGGTGAGCGGCTCGAGGTCAGCCAGCAGACCGCGTCGCGCTATATCCTCGCCCTCCTCGAAGACGGTATGATCGAGCGGCAGCTTCGCGTGCGTACCCAGATGATCAAACTCGCACCCACCGGTGTCAAACGGCTAAAGCGCGAGTTCGCCGATTATCGGCAGCTTTTCAAGCGTCTCAACCAACTCCAGATCCGCGGGACGATCATCAGCGGATTGGGTGAGGGGAAGTACTACATCGGTCAGCCGCGGTATCAAGCGCAGTTCCAAGAAACGCTCTGGTTCAAACCCTATGAAGGGACGCTCAATATCAAGCTCCTCTATGCCGAGAGGCATAAGATCAAGACGCTGGTGGAGCATGACGGGATCGTCATCGAAGGGTTCCAGGACCCGGAGACCGAACGCACCTTCGGCGATGTCAAATGCTTTCTTGCGCGGATCAGGTCGATCGAGTGCGCCATCGTCATGCCCGCAAGGAGCCATTATCGCGATGTGATCGAAGTGATCGCACCGGTGCATCTCCGCTCCGCCCTCGACCTGGAGGACGGCGACACCGTCGATGTCAGCGTGTTATTGTAGGGGAGGGCGTTGGGGGTTAAGCTTTAGGGGTGGGGCCGCCCCTCCCCTCTTTCAACCACAGAGTGGCCACAATGGAATGCACCTCGTGCAGTGATCAGCACGAGCAAACACACATGTTCGCGATGCAGATCACCCATAGGTGGTTTAGCATCTTCGGACAAGTCTGCCCGGAGATTACGCAGATCGCTCAGATGAGTATCATCTAACCACCATCTGTGTAAACTTATAACATCTAAAGTTAGTGTCCGATTACCGCTTTTCTATCAGCACTAAACGGCAGGTGTGCTGAAGCGCAAAACATGCTTTCCGACTTGCCTTAGCATATTTTCGGCGCAGACGCCGGTCTAGAAGCACTGGCCCAAGGCGAGAACCCAAGCGCTCCGCGCCCGACCTTAGTCTCCATACTTCATTATTCAGTATTTATTAGTCATTCCCAGCCCTCACTCCCATCCCCCGTTCTCTTGTGCTCCTGTTCCCCTGTTCCCCCGTTCCCTCGTTCCCTCGTCGCGCCATTCCTCGCTT
>CAZSUE010000904.1:0-1978 GCA_964609045.1 uncultured archaeon
CGCACCGGGAGCGTGCTCACATAGTCGTAGTTCGGGACCTCTTTCTCGGTCTGGGTAGCAAGCGGCTTCATGACCAGCGCCTTCCCTTTCGGTGCGGGACAGATATCGGCGCAGTTCCCACACCCGGTACAATCGAGCGTGGAGACCTGGATACGGAAATGATGCCCTTTCAGGCTCCGACCCATGGCGTCGAGCGTCTCCAACCCATCCGGCGCCTCTTCGAGCTCCTCGTCGGTGAGGAGGTACGGCCTAATAACCGCGTGCGGGCAGACGAACGCGCACTGGTTACATTGGATACAGAGCTCCGGCTGCCATTCGGGGACGTTGATCGCCACCCCGCGCTTCTCGTACTTCGTCGTCTCAGTGGGGAAGAACCCGCCGGGGGTGAACGCGGATACCGGCAGCTCGTCGCCCTTCCATGCGAGCATGGGTCGGATGACCTCCCTGACGAACTCCGGCTCGTCGCGTTCCTCTTCTTCTTCCAGCGTCGCGTCGACCCATTCCCCCGGGTACTCGATCTTGATCTCATCGAGCTTCTCGAGTGTCTTATCCACCGCTTCCCAGTTCATTTTGACGATCTTTTCGCCCTTGCGGCCGAACATATTCTCGATGGCGTCCTTCAGATAGCCGATGGCCTCCTCCACGGGGAGCACTTTCGCGAGCTTGAAGAAGACGGTCTGCATGATCATATTGATCCTACCGCCGAGCCCGACGCTCTTGGCGATCTCCACCGCATCGATGACATAGAGATCGAGCTTCTTTTTTGCGATCTTTTGCTTGAGCGAGCCGGGCAGCTCCTCTTCGAGCGCTTCGAGGTCCCACGGCGCGTTGAGGACGAAGGTCCCCCCGTCGCGGATACCTTCGAGCAGATCGTATTTCGTCACATAGGAGGGGTTGTGGCAGGCGATATAGTCCGCGTTCTTGATCTGGTAGGTCGAGCGTATGGGTTGCTTGCTGAACCGAAGATGCGAGATGGTGAGCCCGCCGGATTTCTTCGCGTCGTATGCGAAATAGCCCTGCGCATAGAGATCGGTGTTGTTCCCGATGATCTTGATGGCGGACTTGTTCGCACCGACGGTACCGTCGGATCCGAGGCCCCAGAACTTGCTCTGCACCGTCCCTTCTTTCGCCGCATAGAGGGGTTCGCCCAGCGGAAGCGAGGTATAGGTCACATCGTCGACGATGCCCACGGTGAAATGGTTCTTCGGCTCCGGCAGTTTGAGGTTATCGAGCACCGCTTTCGCCATGGTCGGGGTGAACTCCTTGGACCCGAGTCCGTAGCGTCCGCCGACGACGATGCGGTCCTCGTTGCGGTCGTGGAACACAGTGGAGACATCGAGGTAAAGCGGTTCGCCGAACGCGCCGCTCTCCTTGGTCCGATCGAGGACTGCCACGCGCTTGGCCGTGGACGGGATCGTCTCGAGAAAATGTTTGGTCGAGAACGGCCGATAGAGCCGTACCTTGACGAGCCCGACCTTCTCGCCGTTCTCACAGAGCGTTTCCACCGCTTCGTGCGCCGCCTCGACTCCCGACCCCATCATGATCATGACCCGTTCGGCGTCCGGTGCGCCGACGTAATCGAAGAGATGATATTCTCTGCCGGTCAGCTCGCTGACCTTCTCCATCTCCTCGGCAACGATCCCGGGTATCTTCTCATAGAACGGGTTCGCCGCCTCGTTGACCTGGAAGTAGATATCCGGGTTCTGGGCGGTACCACGGAGATTTGGGTGTTCCGGGTTCATCGCGCGCTCGCGGTGCCGCTTGACGGCGTCGAGATCGACGAGCGATCGCAGCGAATCGTAATCGATCACCTCGATCTTCTGGATCTCGTGCGAGGTGCGGAACCCGTCGAAGAAATGGAGGAACGGAAGGCTGGCGCGAATGGCGGAGAGATGCGCCACCGCGGCGAGGTCCATGGCTTCCTGGACCGAGCCGGAGGCAAGGAGTGAGAAGCCGGTGGCACGCGTGGCCATGACAT
>CAZSUE010000905.1:0-1978 GCA_964609045.1 uncultured archaeon
CTCATCGAGAACGGGACGCTCTACATCGGTACCGATCAGCCCCCTGCCGTCCATACTGCGTTCGCACCCATTACGGTGGAGAGCTACTGGTTATCGGAGGACGCAGATCATGAGCCGTTGGCGATCAAGCCGTCACGGATCGAGTTCGAGTACCTCCACCGCGTCCTGATGTTCATCACCGACCATGATGAGAGTGTTTTGATCCTCGGCGGGCTCCGCACGCTCATCGATGCCAACGGGATGGAAAAAACGACGGAGGTGATCAAACAGATCGTGGACCTCGCTGCGGTCGAAGGGTCGAATGTCGTATTCGCCGTCACCCCCCACGAGCTTACCGCCGAGCATCTTGCGCCGATCGCACTGCTGGTCGACGCGATCGTCGAGGGTGCGGACAGGCTCTCCTCGCTCTTGAAAGAGGAGGAGGAGGAAAAAGCCGATACCGCTGGTGAAGGAGAGGAGGCGGGACCGCAACGGGGTAGGGTTCGAAGTGCGGAGGCTTCGAATGGAGTGAGACCCAGCGACCTCATGTCGTTCTATCCCACGCATGTGCAACGGAAAGCGAAGGATGTGCTTGGTGAAGATCGTGACGAGAAAACGGCGCCCCCGCTCTCTCCCGCACAGCGCCTCACTCGGTCGTTGGCGGCGGGGACAGAGGAGGAAGATGTGGTCGGGGACGCCGCGGCGGGAGCTGAAGAGAGCACCGGTGAGTATCCGGCCGGGTTCTCTCTCCCCGCCGGGATAAAGCAGTTCAGGTGCGATGTAAATACGATCCGCGATATGATCGAGGAGGAGATCGGCCCGAAGGCGAAAACGATCGTGTACGGAGAGTTGATGGAACGGAACACCTCCGCGGACTTCTTCCCGCTCGAAGCGCTCCCCGATTTTATCGAGAAGGTGCTCTGGCAAGCGTTCGGTTATCTCGATCCCGCCGAGGCGCAACAGACCAAGAGTAGAATGATGCTGCTCGCGCTCGATCTCGCGCTCGGGGAGACCTATCTCTTTACCAGCATCGATACCGATATCGGACTGGTCATGCTCTCGCATCTTCGCGAGTTCTATCCCTCGATGCTCCTTTCCACAACCTGCCCGAAACAGCTCCCGCCATCGCTTATTGAACCGGACGAGACGACCTACTGGTTGACCGATAGTCGAGCCAATATCAAGACTTTGAACCCGAAACGATTGGACTTCGAGATCTTTCGCGAGGTCCACCGTTTTGTGAAAGAGGAGGACGCCTCACTCGTTTTCATCGATCATATCGAGCAATTGTTCCTGATCAACGGGTTCAATAAGATGTCGTACTTCCTCACCATCCTCTCGAAGATCTGTTCGAAGCACAACGCGTTCCTCATCGCGACGATGCAGTTTTTCGCGTTCAAAGAAGAGAAACAAGAAGCGATCGCGCAGATGTTCTCCGACGCGCGGGTGATCCGTGATTTTCAACGGAGCTACACCAAGATCACCAGTACGCTCCCGAGTTTGCCACAGGCCGGCGCCTCGCACCTCATTCTCGAATCGAAACCGATATTGAGCTATAAGCACCTCAGTTCGTATGCAAAACGGGAGGATGCAAAGTATCTCTGTCTCACCACGACATTTCCCGAGAAGATCGCCGAGAAGCATCAATTGGACACGGCGGCGTTATACTGGCTCACCGAACGTAGCAAACGCGATAATGTGATCCACCCGACGCGGTTGGAGTTCGAGCTGACGGCGACGATCCTCGACTTCCTGCGTCACGATGAAAGCGGAGTACTTCTCCTCGACGGTGTCCAGCATCTCGTCTTCAATAATAGCTTCGAAGAGGTCATGGTGTTCTTGAAACACATGACCGATCGGGTCGCGGTCTCTCGCGCTTCGTTCCTCGTGACGGTGAATCCGGCCGTGTTCGAGGAGCACGAGCTCAATATCCTCAAGACCTTCTTTCGACATATCGTGGTACCGGTGTAGGAGGGGAACGGGGGAACGAGGGAACGGG
>CAZSUE010000906.1:0-1974 GCA_964609045.1 uncultured archaeon
AGCGGTGCGTACCCGAACGAGCGTGTCAGTTTAGCGAGGTAGAGGAACAAGTTAGGGGAACAAGTTAGAGGAACAAGTTAGAGGAACATCTCGTGCCGCGCCTCGTTCGGACCGAGGGCTTCGATCTTTTTGGAGAAATCGTCGATCACCGCACCGTACCGCGGCCCCTCGGAGGCGGAGATCCATGAGAGCCGTATCCGCTCGTCATCCATCCCCACGGTCTCGAGGATCTTCTTAAAATACGCGAACCGGCGCCTTGTGTGGTAGTTGCCCGCCTGGTAATGGCAGTCACCGGGGTGACAGCCGGCCACGAGGACGCCGTCGGCGCCGGTGAGGTAGGCGCGGAGGATGAACACGGGGTTGACCCGGCTGGAGCACATCACGCGGATATTGCGTGTGAACGGTTGCATCTGGATGCGTCCCACGCCGGCGAGGTCGGCACCGGCATAGGAGCACCAGTTACAGAGGAACGCGAGCAATCGCGGACGATACCGTTCTTCCTTCGCGCTGGTATCTTCACCTCCAGCCTCTCCGCCGTCGTCATTCCCCGCTGCTGATGTTTTGTCTGCGTCGTCGACCATATCTATTCCTCGGGTGTCTGTCATATCGTAGTCTATCGTATCGGTGCCATCGTGCTATCGTATCCTCTATTCTCGACCAAGACGCGTGTTATTCTTCGACCGCATGCAGCTCGTCGTACGCGAAGGTGCGGATCGGAATGTCCTCGCCCTCGTCGTCGCCGGGGACATAATCGAACATCCCCTGTGTCGCCTCTCCCACCGATTTGAACAGCTGCGCCACCGGGATATCCACCGGACAGACATCGGTGCAAGAACCACATGCCACACACGAGATCGCCATATGCGTCATCCGCCCGATATGATAATAGATCGTATTCGACGGCACGCGCAACCCGCCGCGACGCGCCAGTTCACGCTCCCACAGCGGTGTCTCTTGCTTGGCCCCCTCGCGCTCGAACCGACAGAGCTGGCAGTAGCAGATGGGACAGGCGTCGCCGCAGGCGTGACACCCGATACAGCGTCCGAAGATATCGACGAGCGATGCGAGACCGCCGTCGAACGGCATATTGTCGGAGAGCGCGCGTTGGGTCTTGCGCCGCGCTGTCATCACTGCGTCCATGGTCTCTTCTGGCAGCGGCGCGGTCACCGTGCGCTCGCTGTCGACGATCTCGATCTCGGTCTCGTCCTCGATCCCGCACTGGCCCACCAGCTCTTTTGCGCGTTCGCTGGTGAGGAGGATACGGCATCGCGATCGCGGCTCCTCACCGATGAGAAGCACCGTCATCTCGGCGATCGGGGGCGGTGTGAATGCGACGCACCCGCCGCAGGTCGGCCGGATATCCGGTGCTTCCTCCGCCTTTTCCACCGCGTCCCAGTAGCGCTCGAAGATCGAACCATCGTCCTCAAATGCCTCCTTCGTCGGGACCACACCGCTGCAGGTGGTACTGATAACGAGGATGTTCTCTTTCATCGCTTGGTTCCGCTTTAGCATCTCGACGAACGCACAAAGCTCGCAGGGGCGCACCACCACGGCGACGAGCGACGGGAACTCACCGAGGTGGGTGAGATGCGATACGATCTTCCCGAGGTTCCGGGGCATCACCGGCGCCAGCGGCGACGATCGCTCCAGCTCGTTTTTATCCGTGGCCAGTGTATAGGTATACTTATATGTGTGAGTATCCGCATTGCTTTCGTCCCCACCCGACCGCGGGCTCGTTCTCTTCAAAGCGATGACCCCCGCCACGGTGCCGTTTTCCAGCATCGCGCGGAGGAGCCGCTTCACACCCTCTTCGGCAGCCATTTCCATTGTGAGGATCGTGGATGTCGCTGTAGCCATCGTGTTCCCTTCTTTAGTTTTCTGTTACTGTACTATTGTTCGTCCCGCCCGATGTGTATTGTCACGCCCAAAGTGAAAGAGTAACAATTTTGGGGGCGAGGCAACCCCCGTTCCCCC
>CAZSUE010000907.1:0-1972 GCA_964609045.1 uncultured archaeon
CCGTGCGTATCCGTTCGAACTGTTTTGCGCCCCAATTCTGGCCGATGAAGGGGCCGAGCACGGTTGAGAGCGCGCGAAAGACGGTCAGCGCGAAGAACTCGATCCGCGTGGCCACGCCGAACCCCGCCACCACGGCGGGGCCGTAGAACGCGAGCATCCGCGTCACCACCCCGATCCCGATGGGGATGACGACGCGCGTGCCCGCCGTGGGAAGCCCGATATAGAGCACCGCCTTCCATGACTGAGCGCGCTGGGCGAGGCTGCGTCGGACAAAGGAAAGCATCCGGTATCGATAATGAAGGATGCTGAGGGAGATGACCATTGCACTGGCGCGGCCGATGACCGTGGCGATGGCCGCTCCCGCGATACCGAGCTGTGGGAACGGGCCGATGCCGAAGATGAACAGCGGGTCGAGCACCATATTGATCATTGCGGCGATGACCATGATCAGCGCGGGCCGTTTCGTATCGCCGGTGGCGCGGATGGCGTTGTTCCCCACCATGGGTACGACGACGAACAGTACCCCGAGGTACCAGATGCGCATGTACTCATGGATATAGGGGAGGATCTCGTCGGTGGCGCCGAGCGCGCGAAAGAGCGGCGCGATGCTCAGCTCTCCGAGCACGACGACGATGGCCACGACGAAGAAGGAGAGGATGAGCGAATCGGTGGTCAGTTGCTGGACAAAGCGGCGGTCGCCCTTTCCGATCGCGTGCGAGACCACGGCGGAGGTGCCGATCCCCATGCCCAGCGCGATACTGGTGATGACGAGCACGACGGGAAAGGTGAACGATATCGCGGCGAGCTGCGCGGTGCCGAGCTTCCCGACGAAGAAGGTGTCCACGAGGTTGAAAAGGACCAAGCTCACGGTCCCAAAGAGCATGGGCACGGTCAAGCGGAAGAGGGTGGATTTGATCGGACCGCTCACCAGCTCCGCATCGGTTTGCGCGTCGGGGCCCATATGATGGGCCAGAATGGGGTGCGGCTATGTCAACCTTTCTCCCATTGCTCCGAATGATAAAGTGGAGATAGACAGAGAAAGAGACGCTGGTGGCAACACGCCGTCCGCCGCTCGACGGTTCTACCGGCTACATTCATCGGGTAAACGCTGCTTATGAGCGTCGCCGGGCCCAGACCCCTGCACGATCGTATGGCCGATGCGTCCAATTCGTTATCGAACGCAGTGGCCGACCCCAGTGGAACGATGGGAGCCGGAACCCGTCGTAGCGGACATCATCCGGCGCCAGGAGCGGGTAATCGATGCGAGAGTGCCAGCGCCCCGCAACCTTCGCCTCTTTCAAGAGTGGGGTGCGGACGGGCTCGATCCCGACCATCTGGCAGACCGCAATGTCCATCGCGACGAGGTATGGTGATTGAGCGCGATATCCTCCTCCTCAGCCAGCGCGGTGAGGGCGCTTCTTTCGTACGCTTTTTTGAGCTTGCGACGGGAGAAGCGGCCGGCGGGCGGGTCGGCGATGACCGGTTTCCCGCCCGCGTCACGCACCGCGCTCGCCACGGCGCGCACCACGCTGGGAAGCGCGGTTACCGCCGCCGAGCGGTCTTCCCCGCTCAGCAAATTAATAGTGAGGATGGCACGCGAATTTGGGTCGATGAACTGCTCGAACCCGCCCGGCGGCGCGAGCAACTGCGTCACGGACGGGTCGTCGTAGTCCACGCGGGCGATAACGACACGAGAAGGAGTATCGGTCTCACGATCACGATGTAAGGTCATGATCGGCCTCCGGTAACTCTCCGGTAACTCTCCGGCAACTCGCCGTAGAATAGTGACAGCCCACGCGGCCCGCGCCGTTGGAATGAGCGCATTGACGAGCGCCTCCGCCGATAGATCACTATTCCGCTGACCGCTGACCGCTGACCGCTCGAAAGCGATAAGGGGGCTGGATTATATACCTCGGCATACTGCTCGCGCAAATGATAGTACTATATAGCTTTTGCCCCAGAATCTTTTCTG
>CAZSUE010000908.1:0-1963 GCA_964609045.1 uncultured archaeon
CGACCTGGCTCAGCAGATCGTTGTGCGCTGACGCAGGTCTAGAGGTGCTGGCCAGCCCCTGCGCGCACTTCCCGACCTGGCTCAGCAGATCGTTGTGCGCTGACGCAGCTCTATAGGCGCTGGCCAGGCTGAGCGCCGTTTCCGCCCTGGCTCAGCAGAACGTCTGCTGCTGATGCAGCTATATATAGAGTTGCTGGCCCGGGCCATTCGTCGTCCCAATATATCTCTACCGTTAGGCCAGCGCCGCGGTCGTCGCTCGTTGCGGTTTGGCCATTAATGGCGCATTAGGGCCGAAAAGCTGAGCGCGCCGATAGGGCCGATCGAACGGTATTCGTGCTCTCTCGGCGTAACGAGCGAATCTGCTTCGTGTCATCCGTCCGCATTCCTCCATCGCGCTCAATAGAAGCGGTTTCTGACAGCCGCACGAAGGCGTCTGTAAAGGGAGAAACGGGGACGTCCTTCGCTAATATTGAGAAGGAAAACATACCACGCAACCAGGCTGATCGCGATCATCTCACCGCCTTCTTCGATAATACCCAATATATAATACAATAGTTCGTGTTTCACGGCAACGTGGACCATATCGAGGACAATGCCGAAGCATGCAAACACCGATAGGAGTACGAGCAAGTCATTCGTTATCGTTTTGAAATTGGTCGAACCCCGGAAATAGGACCATGCGATCAAAATCAATAGCAACAGGATCGGTATTGCGAGGACGACGAGTTCTCCGACATCTTGCGGTCGCAGTCCGAAAATGGGCGCGAGATCCAGATCCTGGGCGACCCTCGAGCCAAGTCGTTCGTGGATACAGAGGGCATCGTCACAAAGCAGATAGGTGAATAATGCAGACCAGGAAATATACCCCATCTCTTTTGTTTGGATGAAGATGGCGACGACTAAAAGCACGATCCAGAGTTCCTGGATGAACATATAGATGCTAGCATAGCCATAATCTTGTTCGAGTTCGAGAAGAGGATTCGGAGCGAACATCGGGCTGCTCTGGAGTATATAGAGCACGATGAAGGCAATATCTGCAGATAGGAGCAACAGTAAGAAGGATAACGCGCTTCTATCGTTGAAGAACGATCGATGGCCGCGGATATACTCACGTTTCTTCATGAGCACCATCGCCTTCGCGGTCGAATCCAAGATCGAGACGAACCGCTATCGAGATTATGCGGCAATATCCTTTCAGAGGTGACTCTTGATCTGATCGAGAACGCAGCATACGACCAATGCTCACTCGTTCTTGATCATTATTTTCTCCAGCCGATATTGAATCCCCGTGAGGACGCAGACTATAATTGACTGCTCCTATATGAAATGAAAGGAACGATCTATGTATTTCTACCAATTCATCATCTCCCGCTGTCGCGTAGTTTTGAAAAAGACAAAGGCGTTGATGACATCTGGGCTATCGAGGAGTGGGAGTGGAAGTGGAAAATGGAAGATGAGCGATGAGGAGATGCTCGAAAAAGCGCGTAAAATGGGGCGATATGCGCTCACACACGATCCGGATCTCGGAACACTTATTATTCTTATGAGGGAACCCAGCGCAGGCATCATCGATCTTCGACCCGGTGGGAGGAGACCAAACCCGATGCAGTTAATGAGGATTTGAAGGATCTGATGGTGAAGAAGATCGACTGGTCCGATCCAGCGATCGTCGTGTGCCCGCAATAGAATTATCGGCTTCGGCAATTGAATGAGGAATGAGAAAACCTTGGGATCGGGTTTGGACTTGTGTTGGGTCGAACATACGCCTGTTCATAGTGTATGTGCACCGCACGAGGATACCGTTATCATTATCACGGTTTATCGGCCGAGCGAAGAGAAAGGGGAGGATCATTGGAGGAACCGGAGATGATTCTTCGAAGAAATGGTATCGGTGTCACGGTGAAGTGAAGACGGTCCTCACCCAGACGCGGATCGATGATATGGTCGTCAATAACGTGCCCGC
>CAZSUE010000909.1:0-1949 GCA_964609045.1 uncultured archaeon
AAATCTTGCCCACGGTCGTATGCCAGCGCGAGGCGATCGGTGGGGTCGGGATCGTAATCGCCGACATATTCATCGTCGTCGGCGTCGCAGACCATGCCGGTGGCGGCGGTGACCACCGTCCCGGTGGCGGTCTCGTTGATGAGCCGGAGCTGGCCGTCGGTGGCATTCCAGTCGATATCGGTACCGCTCCCCGCGCTGAAATCTGCGAGTGTTCTGTCTTGAAGGGTCGCCTCGGCACCGCCGGTGGGTGATCGGAGGGTGATCTCCGGCGGCGCGTTCACATTCTCGATCTGAAAGGTCGCATCGCTGGTGTCGAGTGCGGTTACCACACCATCGTACGCTTCGATACGGACGAGGTAGTCCGACCCGTCCGCGACCGCCGTGGTGTTCCAGTTGAACGCTTGGTCGTTGGGTGTATCCACGGCGAGATACTGCCAACTGGCGCCCGCATCAGCACTGAAGCTGATGGAGACCGTGGTGATAGTGTCCGACGGGTCCGGATCGGTGGCGTTCCATCGGATGGTGGTCTCACCGCTGATGAGCTCGCCGCCGTTGGGCGCGACGACCGTCACGGCCGGTGGGAGATTGGTATTGTCGATGGAAACCCTGCCAGCGGTGGTTGCCGTGGCGGTGTAGCGGCCGTCGGTCGCTGTTGCGCGCAGATAATAGCTCCCATCGGCAACGGTGCGCGTATCCCAGAAATAGACGCCGTCGTTGGGTTCATCTGTTGCGATCGCGGTCCAGTTCTCGCCGTCGGCGCTATAGTCGAGACCGATGGAGAGCGCGTCGCCGTCCGCGTCGTCGGCGTTCCATGTGATGGGGACGATCCCCACGAGCGTGCTATTTGCGGAGGGCCAGGTCAGCTCGATGGTGGGCGCGGTGGATGTCCGTGCAACCACCCGCACGGGGAAACTGTTGCTCGCCACCTCGCCCGCGGTGGTATTCGCATGAGTGGTGGGCCAATAATAGCCGTTGGTGACATTCTCGGGGAGCAATAGCGTGGTGCTTGTGAAGGTACAGGCGAGCGCACCTTCAGCACAGCTGCGCGGCTGGAGCGTGACCGTCGGGAGCGAGAGCGCGCTGAGGTCTGCGGTCACCGAGTGGACGCGGTCGAGCCCGTTGCCGAGGAGTCGGGCATTGACTTTGAACTGCACCGGTTCGGTGCTGGTCCGATCGAGGACGGCCGGCGTCGCCCAGCTGGCAACGAGAGCGATATCGGTGAACCGTCCCGCCGCACCGAACACCGCCTCGTCGGTGCTCTCGGTCCCGGTGACGGTGTCTCCGGTGACGAACCGCGCACCGCTCAATTGCGCTGAATAGAGGAGCCGCGGGTTGAGCGAGAGGTCGCCTTCGAGGACATCGATGTCCACCCGCGCGGTGGTATCGACCTCGGTGGCCCAGTAGACCCACTCCTCGCCGGGGTCGAGCCGGTCCGGGGCACCGTCTTCGGCGGTGCGCACGATCATACCATTCGTGAACGGCACTCTATTGAACCGTGTCCCGTTCGCACCGTCGAGGTTGAGATAGAGTGTCAGCTCGTCGAGCGGTAACGATCCACCGCCGGTGTGGATGATGGCGATGCGGGCGCTGGCGTTGGTGGGGTGCTCGTTCCACTGCGAATCCAGGGCGGCGTACCGCGTCTCGTCCGGCGGCGGGAGAGTATAGACCCATCCCACGGCGACAGCGAAGAGGGTAACGGTGATGGCGACGAGGAGGAGCGTTCCAACGATGGGCGAGACCGCGTCCTCGTCACGCCGGCCGCGTCGGACAGCGTGGTTGTGATGCCCGCGTCCCCGTTGGTCTCCTCGCTGCGCGGAGCGCGGCGGTGGTTCGGTGCTGTGGCCGGCGTCCTCCTCGCCGTCCGCGGTCAATCGCTTCACCGACGATGCGGTCCCCTCGTGCGATCGGCGTCGGCGTTGGCGGCGGCGGAAGAGCGCCGCGATGGCAAA
>CAZSUE010000910.1:0-1941 GCA_964609045.1 uncultured archaeon
ATTGAGATCGAATTTCGGGTCCGGCCCGAGGAGGTCCATATTCGTTTGCCAATAGGCCGAGAGGGTGCCCACATCGCGCCAGTAGCCGTTGAAACGGTACGCGAAGACGCGGTTCTCCTCCACCAGTTTCGGGACGATATGCTTGCCGAAATCGGTGCCGAGCTGTTGTAAGAGGCGCTGGCAGAGGATGTCGGTCTCGAAGACGTAGATGCCCATGGACCCGAGGTTGCTGATGGGCTCGTCGGGTTTTTCCTGCCATGTCACGATCCGACCTTCGTCGTCGGTCTCAGCGATACCGAACCGTGACGCCTCCTCGATGAGGACCGGCATGACGCCGATGGTCACCTCTGCGTCGTGCGCTTTGTGGTACGCCACCATATCGGAATAGTCCATCTGGTAGATATGGTCGCCGGAGAGGACGATCACCTCGGTCGGATCCCGCGAGCGGATATATTCGAGGTTCTGCTGGACCGCGTCCGCCGTGCCTTGGTACCAATCCCAGTCCTCCTCACCCGTGCGTGGCGGGAGTATGCGCGCGCTGCGGAACCGCCCCTGGAAATCCCAGGGTGCGCCCAATCCGATATGGTCCATCAACGAGAGCGGTTTATATTGGGTGAGGACACCCACATTCTCGATGCCGGAACGCATCACATTACTGAGCGTGAAATCGATGATCCGGTAGATCCCAGCGAAGGGCACGGCCGGTTTCGCGCGGTTCTTGGCGAGCACGCTGAGACGACTGCCCGCGCCGCCCGCAAGAAGCATGGCGATGGTATCGCGCATGGTGGACCCGCGGATCAGCTCCGGTTGCTCGGTCGAAGGGGTCGGTCGTCGCGCGGTGGTCGCTGCGGGGTGCGCAGTGGGCCGGGTCACATCCGCACCTCCTCGTGGGGGAAGACGAGGCAATTCCTCCCGATCTTCGTGTTCGGCGCGATAGTGGCGCCCTTCCCGATCACCGAGAGCTGCCCATAATCGAGCTGGACATCTTTCCCATCGGACGCAAAGGACTCGAAATGATGCTCCGAGACGCTGTGCTCGGCGAAGATGAGGTTGTCCCGTGCGGCCGGCTGCGACTGCGACTGCGATGATGACGATGATGATGATGATGGTTCGGCGCGGTCGGGCGTGGCGTTACCGCCGAGAATGGCGCCGGCGCCGATGGTGACATCTTTGTCGATGATGATCCGCTTCAGATGCGATGTGCGGCCGACGCGACAGTCGTGCATGAGGATAGAATCGATCACTTCCGCGCCCTCTTCAACATAAACGCCGGGGTAGAGAATGGAGTTGCGGACCGTCCCGTCGATCACACAACCCTTGGCGATGATCGAATTTTCGACGGTTGCGTGTTTGGAGATACGCGCCGGCGGGCGGTCGCCCTCCACCCGCGCCTGGAGGTTCGTTCGGAGGCACCATTGCTCCATCTTGAGGGGTGACCGATCGGAAAGCAGCTCCATATTGGTGCGGTAATATTCGTCGATGGTGCGCGTATAGCCCCAGAAGCCGCGGAAGCGGTAGCCATAGACCGGTTCGGAATCCACCATGCGCGGGAGGATATCGCGGCCGAACTCGTGCGATCGGTCCTGCTCGGCGTTCTGGCGCAACTGTTCGATGAGCGTTTCGGTATCGAAGAGATAGACCGTCAACGAAGCCCAATTGGCGTGGGGCGTTTTGGGTTTCTCGCGATAATCGATCACCCGTCCGTCGTCATCGAGCTTCGCCAGCCCGAACCGCGATGCGCCCTCGGAAGGGACTTTGACGAACCCAACGGTCAGTTTCGCCTCCTTCTCGAGGTGGTAGGCGGCGAGGTCGCGGTAGTCCATATGATAGATATGGTCCCCGGAGAGGATGAGCACATAGTCGGGGTCCCATTGTTTGATGAAATCGATGTTCTGGTAGACGGCGTCCGCGGTGCCCTTATACCAATCCGAATCTGTTTCA
>CAZSUE010000911.1:0-1937 GCA_964609045.1 uncultured archaeon
ATATCATCGCGCCTCGCTGCGCTGCTTCGTGAGAGCCCGATCAAGCGCGCCGAGGACGCCATCGTCAAGATCACGGTGGAGCTGGCGAGCACCGAGCGGATGGATCTCCTCCTCGGCCGCGACGGCGAGGTCATCGTCGACGACGCAACGCTCGCTGCCATCGTTGCCAGCGCCAACGCGATCTGGGAGCGCGGTGCGCACAAGCTCGAGCGTCTCGAAGCGCAGCTTACCCACCAGTTGATCCGAACATAGCATGGTGGCGTCATGGACAGCGTCAGTGGCGGTCTCATTGTCAGTGACGGTCTCAGTATCGGCGTCGATCTCGGATGGCGCATGAACCCGCCGAAACCACATCGCACCGCCTGCCTCATCCTCGACGACCACGGCCGGTGCCGCGCCTATACACTCTGTACCACCGACGCGGAGATCTTCCACTTTGTCCAGTGCGCCGTCGGCAGAGCCGGTGAATGCGATGCGACGCTGCGATCACCACCATCGACATCGACATCCGCCTCACCATGGCCATGGGCCGCCTCGCCAACATCGTCCCCAGACATCCATTGCGTCGAGGCGAACGGATCGGCCGCGGCAGCTATCGCCATCGGCATCGATGCACCGATCGTCGTGACCAACCAAGAGAGCAACCGCCAGTGCGAAAAGGCGCTGCTGAGGTGTGGCTACGGCGTCTATCCCGCGAACCGACCGCTATTGAAACGGCTCTACGGCGGTATCCGGGGCGAACTCCTTGCACGGCGTTTCGCGGCCACATCGGCGACCGAACGCTGTTTCGAGGTCTATCCCGCGCCGGTATGGTCCATCCTCTTTGGGCCGGAACTACCGCCGTATAAAAGCGTCCCCAAAGCGCGCAAGATCGAGGGGTTGCGGGTGCGGCGAGAGCGCCTTTTCGACGCAACGCTCCAACCGCCGTTGCAGCTCGACTCCTCGCCACCATTTGCATCGATACGCGATCTGTGCCTCGAGACTCTCTCGCATCGCGCCCTCGACGCAGTAGGCGATATCCTCGATGCGACGGTCGCGGCCTATATCGTCTATGCGCACCAGCGCCGACCTGCGTCCACCGTGCTCCTCGGCGATCCTGCCACGGGCGTGATACTTCTTCCCGCCACACCATCTCTAATGGAGGAAGCGCAACGCTTCGCTGAAAGGAAGATCGCGCAGGAGGAGCGCGCCAAAGGATCGGACACAACAGTTTAAAAGGGAAGCGGCGCTATGCATTGCGGGTGATAGCTATGATGGATGAGAACACCTCGAACCTCTGCGCGGCGATCCTCGCCGGGTGCTACATCGTCAATTCGGAAGGCTATGAGGAGTCGATCGAACAGACCATGGAAGTGTTCGCGCGGTTTCGCAACCACCTCCGGTCGCTGCCGGAGTAAATTCTACCGCGAAGCGCCCGTATATCGAGCGAACAGTGGCGGTTAGCATCATGACTGGGGAGCGTACCGATCCAACGACGCGATCTATTGTTCGACCGAAAAAGAGCGATGGGAATATCATTCCGGGGGTCTGGCCATGAATGAGGACGATGTGATCTACCGTTCGGTTTTGAAAGTGGACGACCCAGCGGTCTATTCCGACCTCGACGCGCATTGCCCTACGCATCGCAACACCGCGCTGGACCTCTCCATCGTCATCCCGATCTATAACGAAGAAGCCAATGTCACCCCGCTCTATCATCGGCTCGCAGCAGTGCTCGACGATATGACGCTGCGGCGCGGCGCCGAGATCATCGCGGTGGACGACGGCAGTACCGACGCGACCGCCCAACGGCTCGAAACGCTCGCCACACGCGATCCACGGCTCAAGATCCTACGGTTCCGGCGTAATTTCGGCCAGACCGCGGCGCTTACCGCGGGGTTCCACCACGCCGCGGGCGAGGTCGTCGTCACCATGGACGGCGATCTCCAGAACGACCA
>CAZSUE010000912.1:0-1933 GCA_964609045.1 uncultured archaeon
TGTCGGAAACGGTGTTATCGTTCGATGCGACGAGGGCGATCCCATGGCCGCTCTCGGTCGCGTTCCCGAGGATATGATGGATCGTGTTCGATGCGATCGTGTTATTGTGCGCGCCACCCAGCCAGATGCCGGCTTCGTCGCAGTGGTGGATCGTGTTCCCGGTCACGGTGCAGTATTCTGCCCTCTCCAGGCTGATACCGCTGGCGAGGGGGCCGGTCTGGTCGTAGGTCATGTTGTATATCTCATTGTCCTCGAGCGTGCAATAGGTCGCGTTCCGGAGGTAGATGCCCGGCCCGGATTGGTCGTAGCGATGCTGATATATGCGGCAGTTCGTCACACTACAGTGCGAGGTATGGCTGGTGTGGGGCGTATCGGGCCCGGCGAGGAGCGAGAAGACGATACCGGCGATGGAGTGGTTCTCGATGACGCAATCGTCGATGGCGCACTCGGTGGCATTATCGAGCGCGATACCGATCGCGCTGTGGTTGATCCGAAGCTGCGAAAGGACGATATCCTCCACTATATCGGTGGGGTCGTCGGCATTGTAGATATAGACCCCGATCCCGAGCTGGTCGGGCGTGGTACCGGTACAGTTGGTGATGGTGAGGTATTCGACGGTGACATCGTCGGTGGCGATGGTGAGTGCTTTGTCCCCCATCCCGTCGATGCGGGCGGGAGTACCCGGATCGGTGGTGAGCGTGACCGCGGTATCGACGACGATATTTTCGTAATACCGCCCCGGTGTGAGATAGAGCGTCTCACCGGCCATGGCGCGGTCCACCGCATCTTGCACCGTCGTGGACCAGTCTCCGCTATCGAGGTTGTGGACGCGGTCCCAGCCGTTCCCCGTCATCCAGGGATAGCGATCCACCACGCCACTACCGTTATCGTATGGCGTATCGCCGACGGCGTCGTCGTCCGCATCCACGCCGCCGTACTCGCTCCAGTAGTTGCCGCCGGAGGGATAGCTCATGTTCCAGCGGTTGGTGCCGCTTTGGTCGGTGGCGTTCCCGTTCTCAAAATTGTTCTGGTAGACGAGGTTCCCACTGGATGAAGCATTACAGAAGACGCCGGCGCCGTCGTTCGGGCCGATGGTATTTGCCCGCAGGAGATTGTCGTGCGCCGCGTCGAGATAGACCCCAAACCCGTTTGCGAAAAATGTGTTATTGACGATACTATTCGCGCTTGCATCGTCGCCGAGCCAGACCCCGGCACCGGTGTTGTTGGAGACGGTATTATTGGCAAATCTGCAGTTGCTGACCGCGGAGCCGTAGATGCCGTAGCGGTTGCCGGTGATATTGCACCCGTCGACGGTACAATTCTCGACATCGGTGAGATCGATCGCCGCGTCGGTGCCGCCGGTGCCGCTATTGGTGATGGTGAGGTTGCGGATGGTCACCTCGTCGGCGGTAACAGTGACCACATCGCCACTACCGCTGCCGTCGATGATCGTCTGCTCGGACCCGCCGCCCACGATCGTGACGCTCTTGTCGATCACGACGGTCTCATCGTAGGTGCCGCTTGCGAGCGGTGAGACGACGAGAGTGTGCCCATCCAGGGTCCCTGAAGCATCGATCGCCGCTTGGATCGTCGAAAAGTAAGCACCGGTATCGACATTATGGACGAGGTCCCACCATTCCCACATATTCGGCTCGGTGAACGGGTGCTCGTCCCACCGCTCCTTCGGGAGGGAACGCGGGTCGTCCACGATACCGTTCATATCCGCATCCGGTTCGACCCAGTCGTCCCAATAGTTCCCGCCGACGGGGAGCGGGTAGCTCCAATTATCGTCCCAGACCGAATTGCCGATCTCTACATGCGCGGTATTGTTGATGAAATTATTGTGATAGCACGCGAGGGTGTCCATCCACGTGATCGAGATCGCGTACCCGGTGCTCGACGAGATGGTATTACCCACGATGGTAATATTTTC
>CAZSUE010000913.1:0-1932 GCA_964609045.1 uncultured archaeon
TTGAAATATTCGTCGTTCGCCTTCCCCGAGGCGTGGTGGAGGTAGCATTCGCGTATGACGAAATGCGCGGTGGTATTGCCGATGTAGATCGCGCACCCTTCGCCGCTGGCGTTGATCGCATACCCTTCGATGATGTACGGGTCCCATGCGCTTCCGCTCCCGCCGACGCCGCCGTTATCGGGGGTGAACTCGCTATCGTCGTCGATGCGGATCGGGGCAAAGGGATAGTAGCGGAGCGGTTGGCCATCGTGCGCCGCACCGGCGCCATCGATGGCGTACGGCGTGAGCCAGATGTCGCCGTCGTCGTCCGCGTCGGGGTAGAGGGCGCGATAATCGCTCCAGTAGTTCCCCTCACCGTCGCCGTCGCCCTCAGTGTCGTTCCAGCGGTTCCAAGTCGAGCTGTCCATGGCTTGCGGAGCGCCGAACGCGAGCGCGTTGCGATAGAAATAGTTGTGATGGATGGTGATGTTCTCGGTCGCTTGGTCGAGGATGACGGCATATCCGTCGTTCTCGAGAAAGCGGTTCCCGCGCAGCTCGCTATCGGCGCCGGCCTCGATGCGGACGCCTTCGCTATTGTATTGGAAGAGCGAGTCGACGATGGTACTGGCGTTCGTTTCCACCAGCCACACGGGGAACAATGTCCCGGCGACGGTGGTGTTGCTCACGGTGAGTGCGTCACAATATGCGGCATAGACGGCGACACCGACATCTTCGAAATATGCGCCATCGATGGTGGCGTTGGTGACATTGCCGAGGATGACCTGGCCCGCGCCGGCGGAAATCGGCGTCTCAATAAGATCGGTATCGGCAAAATAGTAGATCGGCTGGCCGTTGACCGTATTGTTCGTCGGGACGGTGAGCGTGGAGAATGTCTCGCGCGCACCGTCGACGACGAGCCCGCGCCCGTAGAGGTCGGCGTCGTAGAGGGTCATGTCGGTGCTGTTGTCGATGACGATATCGAACTGGCCGTTGGCCCACGATGAGATATTGTCGAGGAGGAGGCCCTCGGACGCGTGGACGACCAACCCCATGTCCGCGTTCTCGAAGAGCTCGATATGCTCGACGGTCCCGTTGGTGAGGTTCGTGAAGGTGACCGCCGCGGGTCCACCGGCGTGGTGGAAGCTGGAATTGCGCACGATGAAATGCGCGCTGGTGTTCCCGATAAAGAGGCAGTATCCCGCCTCGGAGCCGTCGATGTCCATCTCCTCGATGATATAGGGATGTTCAGCGGTGCCGTCGCCCTCCCAGTTCTTCTCCGCGGCGATGGAGGCGAATTCGGTATCGTCGTCGATACGGATCGGCTCCGCGATGTAGAAGGCGAGCGCGTCGTAGCGCGCGAGGATCTCGTCGGCCGCGAGCGCGCGATTGAAGATGCGGACCTCGTCCAGGGTGCCGCCGAACCCGCTGCCGAGGGTGAGATTGGCAGCGTTCACCGGTAACGGACCAGTGTAGTTCGTGTTCGTCGCTTCGAGGACGCCGTCGATATAGAGCGCCATGGTGGAGCCGTCGTAGGTGGCGGCGATATGGTGCCAGTTGCCGTCGTCGACAGTGGCGTTGGCGCTTGTGGTGGCGTTGTAGTAGGTCCCGTTCTCGACGATAGTGAACTGGCCGCCATTTTCGGTGGAAAGTTCGTATGCCCGATCAGTGCCATCGGGGAACTGGACGGTGAGGGTCGGTGGATGTATCGATGTAAGGTTATAGAATCTCGTGTAGTTATTCGATTCATCCGGCGCTCTCGTCAGCGTCACCACGATACCGTAGTTCGGCTGCGAGCCGTTCAACCAGCTCGTGAGGATATCTGTGACGGTGAAATTGTAGGACTGATCCTCGGTGTTGGGTAGGTTGGTATCTTCCAGGGAAGTAAGGTCGTAGGCGGGAGCGCTACCGGAGTTCGTAACCGATCCTTCGTCCCATGGTTCGACGATGCGATAG
>CAZSUE010000914.1:0-1904 GCA_964609045.1 uncultured archaeon
GCCTGAAAAAGATCGAGAACCACGAACTCGAATGGTTCGACAACGAGATGTTCGCGAACTTCAACACCGGCGTGCTCGAACAGTATCTCGACGATCAAAACCGTACGGCATCGTTCGAGCGCAAATCCTGGGAATGGTCGAAGATCGCGTTCGCGCTTGGGCTCGGGATCCTTTTTGCGCTCATCAATCAATATGTCGGCCTGAAGGTCGGGATGGTCATCGCCGGGTCGATGTACATCATCTACCTCACCGGCATGGCGCTGAAATGGCACCCGTCCACGATCAATATCGCGTCGACGACGAGTAACGGCGCGGCCATGATCTGTACCGGTTTCGTGTTTACTTTTCCTGCGATCTTCCTCCTCTGGAAGAGTAGTAAATATCTCCAATACGACGCTGAACTGGGCAAGGCGGTACCGCTCATCCAGCATGTCGAACTGAGCGTGATCCTCCCGGTGGTGTTGGTGGCGACCATCCTCGCCGGGTTCCTCGGCGTGATGTATTTCATCGTGTTCCGACGGATCTGGCTGGTGGAAGACCCGCTGCCCATGCCCGGCTTCGAGGCCAATGTCAAGCTCATGGACATGGCGCGCACCGTTACCGGCGAAGCGGCGTCACAGGCGAAACGCTCCGTCAAACTCGCCATGCTCTGGATCTCCGGTACGGCGTTCTTCACCTTCCTCCGCGATTTCCCGCTGGCGGCCAAGAACGGCGCACGTGTCCCTGCGCTCGACTATCTCTTCGGCGGGGACTATTATGCGGGTGGCACCATCATGGAGCCCATCGCGAAAGCGGGCCATTACCCGAAATATACCTGGTTCTCCGTGGGGCTCATCCCCATGCAGTTCGGTATCGGGTGGTTCATGAAGTTCAAGACCGCGCTCCTCATCTTTTTAGGGACCGCATTCGCCTGGTTCGTCGTCATACCCATGGCTGTCGGGCTCAATATCCCCTTCTATGACGCGCTCCACGACCAGTATATCGCCGTCGCGTCGATCACGCCGTTCCAGGAGGGCGCGAGCACCTATCTCCAACAGATCTGGATCGCGCCCACGCCCGCGTTCGCAGCATTCGATATCGCGCGTATCATGGCCATCGGCGTCATTCTCGGCGGCGGGATCACCGCGCTCCTCAAGATGGCGCCGGTGTTCAAGACCGTCGTGGCCGACCTCACCAAGACCCGTGGCGACGAGGGCGACGAAGGAACGGGCAAGGGCGCATACGTCCCCGGGCGAGGGTGGTATGAATGGCCCGCACAGCATATCCTCATCCTCGGCATCATCACCTTCATCGGCGTCGCCGTCATGTTCTCCATCGGCGGCTTCCCCATCGGCGCATCCTTCGTCTTCTCCGCGCTGCTCGTGGTCACCACCTTCTTCCTCGGCGCCATCGCCGTGAAGGTCATGGGCGAGACCGGGACCGAGCCCGTCTCCGCCACATCGTTCCTCGTGCTCCTCCTCCTCGTCGGCGTCTTCGTCGGCATGCAGATGGACAAGACCTACGCGCTGATCATGGCACTGGTCGGGACCACCGTGTTCGCCGGCGCGATCTCCATGAGCGGCGATATCGTCATGGATTTCAAGAATGGGATATATTGCGGCAACCGGCCCTATAATCTCGTGCGCGGGCTGACGCTCGGTATCATCCCCGGTGCCATCGTCTCCGCTATCAGCGCGGTCATCCTCTCCATCGGACTCGCCGACGGGCGGCTCCCGCTGGAAGCACCGCAAGCCAACGCCTTCGCCATCTTCGCCATGATCATGGTGGGCGGCAAGGTCCAGTGGGGCGTCTTCGGGCTCGGCATCGGCATCGGCATCTTCGTCGAGCTGCTCGCAGGGATGGGCACCGCGTTCGGCCTCGGGATGTATCTCCCGCTCTATCTCAATGTCCCCATGCTCGTGGGT
>CAZSUE010000915.1:0-1903 GCA_964609045.1 uncultured archaeon
GCGATCGAACCGGCCATTGAAGGCGATCTGGCAGCGGCGCGCGAGAATATCGAGATCTACCGTGAGAAGCTCCAGAAGTTGCATGCGCTGGACGCACGTATCGCCGACCTCGAGGCACTTGGACCCGAGGCGTACGGCTACGAAATGGAGCTTGCGAGTATGAACGAGATGCGTCGCGATCCGATGCGCGCAGAGGAACTGGGATCGTTGATCGAAACGGCGAACCGAAAGGTCGTCTCCGCCAAGGCCACGGGCGGGGGCGGTGCGGAGGCAAAACGCGCCAGCGCCGAGACCGTGCCGGCACGCGGGATGGTCGGCGCGCGATCCCTCACCGAAGGAGTGATGCGCGCGCCGCACGATACGGCGCTCTCGAAGATGCTGGATTGCGATCCGGTCACTACTTGGCATCGGGCTGGGTTCGAGGTGGTGGGTGCGCCGCGAACGGCGGCGCCGGACGAGGACGAAAGCGTTTCGTTGCCGGTAGACGAAGCTGCAGAGCGCGAGCTTTCGGCGCTCCGCAATACTGTGGATCGGTACTTTCGCTCCCGGGCGGGGATGGAGGAGGAGTGGTCCCGTCGCCGCGCCGCTGCCGAGGCTGCGGTCCGTGACGAAGAGGGGGCGGTGACGGCAACACCGGATGTGCCGCCACTCCTTCTCGAGGATATCTTCCTCCTCTACAAGAACGGTGGGGTATTGATCCAACACCAAAGCATGGAGGCGGAAGCGGACGAGGATGCGGACCTCATCGTGAGCATGCTGACGGCGCTGCAGCAGTTCGTCGACGACGCGTTCCGTAAAGGCGATGAGAGCGCGTTACAGGAGCTGAAACACGGCGAGAATACATTGAACTTCTCCTATACGCCGCACCTCTCGCTGATCACTAACGCGGTGGGCGATATCACCGATCCGTTCCTCCGCGTTGCACAGCGTGTGGTCGAGAATATCGAGGCTGCGTACCGAAGCGTACTCGAGGATTGGTCCGGCTCGTTGCGCGAGTTCGAAGGGATCAGTGAATATCTCCAGCCACTGGTCGAGGTGAGTCGCGCGCCGAAGCAGATCGAATGCTCGCCCGCGCTCAAACGTGTGCTCGAGAGCGACCAGTACGCTGCAGAACTGATCCATCAGCTCCGCGCGGTGGGCTTTGACACGGCGCCGTTAGAATCCATCTTGGTCGATATGTACGACGAGCTCGAGGACGGCGGATTCACGCCCGAGGAGCTGGAGACGGTGGTGCCCGAACCGCTGCAGGCATCGCTGTCGGCGCTGGTCGAGGAGTTCGACCCCGGCAACGAGCGGCTCGCATCCCCACCGGGAACGGCACTGGACGGTGGCGAGTTCGATCTAGAGGTGCTCATCGGCTTCGACGAGGCGGTGGAAGACCTTCGCGATCAGGTGCGGTCGCGGCATCGCGGTCATCGGCAGAAGATGCGGGAATGGGAGGCGCGCGGGCTCGATGTCACCCCGCTGGAGGCGGTGGTGGATCAAGATATGGTGACGCAGAGCAAGGCGTTCGAGCGCTACGAGATATGGGCCGAGAAGGTGCAGGAGATCCAGAGCATGTTGCAGCTGCTCGATCTCGAGGACCAGCCCGATCTTATCGACAGCGTAGAGCGCGCTGCGCGCGACCCCGCCGCGCTCCCGGAGCTGATCTCCGCCTTCAACACGGTCCAGTCCCAGGTGCTCAGCGAGCGGCGCGCGGAGGTCGATGCCAGCGAGCTCGAGACGATGGACGACTCCGAGCTGGTCGCGAAGATGAAACAGATGAAAGAGAAGCTCGAGATCATGGACACCTCGCTGTTCCGGGCCGATTACGAGCAGTTATCGTCGGTGTTGCAGTCAGAGGTCGTACTCAAGAACCCGAGTGTGCTTCAGGTGACCGAAGCACGTCTTGTGGAGCTTCAGC
>CAZSUE010000916.1:0-1902 GCA_964609045.1 uncultured archaeon
TTTCGGCCGTTGGTGATCATTCTAAGAGGTAATCGGATATAACTAAACCAACACCCTCCATCCCCTGCAGTGTCCCATCACATCCAATTGCTCCTACGACTCGACCCGGATGTCCATGCCATACAACCACGGATAGGAACGATCATAAGAATTGATATAGCTCGCAAGCAGCTCGAAGGCACGACGCTGCTCCTTCCGCTGAAAATGGTCAAGAGAGCGGAGGACAAAGGTGTCCTCTTCTACCGCGAGCATCATCTTCTTCTTGACGAATAACATGTCCCGGAGCGTGGCCAGCGTGCAGTGGCGCAGTTCGTCGCGGAAGATCAGCTGCAACAAATCGATGATGTAGTTCGAGGCCAACGACGCGAGATAATGGAAATTTGCACCGTTCCGATCGGTTGTCGGGACCTTATCGAAATAATACGAGGCGATACTGGTCCGAATCTTCACCTCGATCTTACTCCGCTTATGATACTCCTCGAGAATCTCATAGGCAGCACGGAAACGCTTGGAAACTGGCCCGGGACGGATCACGGTACGATTCGTCGTAAAGCAATGGTTCCTATTCTTCTTCTCATTGCGCACCACGATGAGCGAGTAATCGGTCGGTTTGCCGCGATAATACAGCCAGTCGCAAAAGAGGTCCTTATCGCGGTACCGACCCCAATATTGGGGCCGCGCATCGATCTGGCCCTTAATGAACGAATTGATCGGGACCGCGAAGATGAACGCGATATGCTTCCAGTCGAGGCGCTCATAGAGCTTCACCCCACGGAACTCGGCGTCAGCGATCAGACTTTTCAACCGACCCACCCCGATCACATATTCCAGACCATTCTCGATGAAGTCCAAGGTCACCTTGCTCGCGCGTTTCTTTGCATCGTAGACGCGGTAGGTGATGAACGCATCACGGAGATAATCGTATGCCAGCATGACACGGGGACCGGGGAGGCATTTCTTCACCATTGTGTCCGGCCCCTTGCCACGCTCAAGCATTGATTCGTCGGTGCCGGTGAACACGGAAAGATGGAAATCGCAGGCGGTGTGGGTGCCGGAAAAGAGCCCGAACGCACGCGCTTCCTGGGTCATGCTCAGCTTGACCTTCTGCAGGTTCTTTTCCCCGATCCGAACGATGTTCTCGTGCATGGTCTTCTGCGCGGGGAACGCCCCCAGACCCGCACTCATCGCCAAACCATCATCCGTGATATAGGTCATATCGCCGATGACCGGGACTCCGCCAAAGACCCGAGCGACGTCCAATATGAATAAACGCCCATAATCGTACCCATGGAAGTTCTCGAGCCCAAGCCCGGAGAAGATCTCAAACGCTCTCAACTCGTTCAGAAAGGGTGCGATGAGGAAGCCAGCAGGTATGGGGATCGGTTCGGGTTGATGCCTCAACCGCTCAACCCGCGCAAGAAACCGGTCCTTCTGCTCGTCCGGGCGGCTGCACTTGATGGCCGAATCCCTTTTCGCCTCTCGATACTTCACCCGTTTGGCCTTTTTCAATATCTCTTCGGCTTTCTCGGCTGGACCCGTGAGATGATAATCGGAGAGGACGGAGACGACGGTGCGGAGGCCAATCCCAAGCTCCTCAGCAATTTCCGGCTGGGTTTTTGTTCCCTCCTCCCACGCACGGATAATAAGGATCTGATTCTCGATGGATGATTGTGGTGTGGTAACGCGTCGCTTCGGCTTGTTGAGAAGCCCGAGGAGCCCAAATCTGAGAAAGCGCCTTATATATTTGTAGTACATCTCCTGGAAGATACCATGCTCGGCTGCGATCTGTGAGATGTTCGGCTGATCTTCCAATATGACCTCACGGATCATCTCATATCGCTCTTGCATCTCCTGACCGAGGGTGAGGAATTCCTCGAATGTACACTTCTTCGGCGGTGTTGG
>CAZSUE010000917.1:0-1896 GCA_964609045.1 uncultured archaeon
CTTCCCGATAATGGCCGACTTGAAAAGTGAGGGTATTGTGCCATGGATGAGAGAGCTCATGAATCCGCCCTTTGGCAAACCGAGCAAACCGTCGAAAAAGTATATTAGAAAGGCGTATCCCCGCACCAAGAACGATGTCTACGCCGCGTTCGTCGAGCGCGGGTTGCAATTATTGACCCAGCGGGGACTCCTCGGCGCAATTACTTCACGGACCGGCTTTTTCCTGACCACTTTCCAACAATGGCGCGAGGAGATCCTCCTTCAGGAGGCGCGGCCAACCGTATTCGCCGATCTGGGCTATGGGGTGCTCGATACCGCCATGGTCGAGACCGCGGCGTATTGTTTGGAGAAGTGTGTTTAGTGCGAGTTGATTTCTTATCGATGGACTTGTGTCATTATTGCGGAGGTATTAGGCATGGGCTAGAGCTGCAATATAATCATAGGAGAGGCAGTACAAGAATTCAATCAAAACGCTATGGAATGATCAGATTTAATTGGCGGTAATATATCAATCAGACATGTTTGGACCCAAGAGAGGCTGTTGCATAACTTTACATATCAAGTATCCTCAGTTTGAGATCGGCTGTGAGAGCGGCTCTCGCACCATTCCAATTACTGAAAGGGGGGTTTTGCAACAGCCTCCAAGAAGCCGACAGTTGCAAAAGCGTTATAGAGACAAATCCACCTTTAGTGAACCAAGGGTAGGGTGGCCGGCCGTCACTCTAATCTCTGCCTTATTATTTAGATTACCTTATTATGATTATAATATTGTTAAATGAGGGTTTCAATGAAAAGTCAACTCATCAAGAAATTATTCAAAGCATACGCCGATCGGGATGGCGATACTTTCCTACGGACCGCCCAAGAAGTCATTCGTGATGAAGAGAGAAAGAACCATAACATCCTCGCCCGTGATTTGAGGAACATCGTTAGGAATATAAGCTCGAACGGACTGAATGGGAACCAATTTTCTAAACGATACAAGACAAACATACCCATCCCACGAGATCGGGAAAAGGGATTTCCATTATGTGAGATCCGGGAAAACTACTATGGATTCCATGATCTCATCGTAGAGAAAGAGCTCATGCGCAAGCTGAAGCGTTTGATCGCGGAGAACGAATCCGCTGAGATCATCAGATCACACGGGCTCTGTCCCAAGAAGAAGATACTGCTCTGCGGGCCTCCAGGCACAGGCAAAACATTGACCTCACAAGTATTGAGCTCGGAGTTTGGCTTTCCATTGGTGTATGTCCGTTTCGACTCGATCGTCTCCTCGTATTTGGGTGAGACCGCGAGCAATCTTCGTAAGATCTTTGATTTCATCGAACACGGGCAATGGATCGTTCTCTTCGATGAGTTCGATATCATTGGAAAAAGAAGGGACGATCCAGAGGAGCATGGGGAGATCAAACGTGTCGTGAATAATTTCATGCAGATGCTGGACAATTTTTCGGGCGAAAGTATCCTCATTGCGGCTACGAACCATCAACATTTGCTCGATGTTGCGATTTGGCGACGATTTGATGAGATTGTATATTACACAATGCCAGATAAGCAAAGACGGGAGAAATTGTTTAATAAGTATTTGAAAGTATTGCGGGTCGAAGATGATGTGGATGTCCATAAGCTCGTTGCTCTAACCGACGCGTTCTCTCCATCAGATATCGCTCAAGTCTGCGCGGATGCGTTGAAGCTTGCCTTGATCGCGGGGGAGAAGAGCGTTGGATTAGACGAGATCACACGTTCGATCAACGACCAACGGGAACGAAAGGATGTGCTGAAGAGGGGATAAAATGGTTACTTACCACGAACATATGATACTATCGCACATAAGGGAGGACCTAGATCGAAAAAAGAGAGAGAGAGGTGGAGGAGGCTATAACGAACAAAAGA
>CAZSUE010000918.1:0-1895 GCA_964609045.1 uncultured archaeon
GGTGATCGATCGATCGATCGTCATTCTGAGGCTTCGTCAGTCTGCATTCTTCATCTCGATCTGTGCTTCGAGCTGGCGGCCTACGCCCTCTTCCAGCGTCACATGGGGGGCGTAATCGAGGAGTCGTCGCGCCTTCGCGATGCAGGCCTTCGTATGCCGCACCTCACCACACTTCTCTCCCACATACTCGATGGTGAGTGGGGGATCGGCGCCGCTCGCCTCGGCCTCTGTGGTGACGCGCGTGATGATATCGACGAGGCGGTTGATCGTGGTGCGCTCACCGGTGCCGATATTGATCGTCTCACCCGCTGCGCTGGGTGTGATGGCCGCGGCGACGGTGGCGTCGACGATATCGTCGATATAGGTGAAATCGCGCGACTGCTCGCCGTCGCCGTAGATGGTGAGCGGCTCGTGGCGTCGCGCGGCGGCGAGGAATTTCGCTATCAGCATATCGGGGCGCTGCCGTGGGCCGTAGACGCTGAAATAGCGAAGGATCGTGGTGGGAATGCCGTAGTTCTGACCATAGAGCGCGCAGAGCTGCTCCGCGGCGCGTTTCGTCACGCCGTACGGCGCCAGCGGTGCACTGGGATGGTCCTCCTGCATGGGGAGTGTGGTATCGCCGTAGACCGACGAGGACGAGGTGTAGACGACGCGGGGCGGTGGTGAATGGCGCCGCCGCAGCGCTTCGAGGAGCCGCTGGGTGGCGAGAACATTATTACGGAGGTAGTGTGCGAACGCATCGCCCCAGCTGGCGCGCACACCCGGCTGGGCGGCGGCGTGGAAGACGAGTTCGGCGTCGGCGACGAGCGCGTCGAGCGCCGCGCCGGCGAGGTTTGCTTCGACGAAAGTGAACCTTCCTTCAGTCGCTGCCGCGTTCGAGGCGGCGGCTGCGGTTATCGCCCCGAGGTTCCGCTCTTTCAGCGCGGGTGCGTAGTAGTCGGTAAGCGCATCCACGCCGAGGATGTTATGGCCTTCGGCGATGAGGCGTGCGGCGAGATGCGAGCCGATGAACCCGGCGGCGCCGGTGACGAGACAGTGCACGGTGGTTTGCTCCTTTGCGTCTGCGGCGGTGTCGATCCGGACCGCCGAATGGAGTAGCGTATATCGCACCCAGTAATGAATTTACCCGTGCCGGCGCCAGTCCACCGTAACATATATCGGCTCCGCGGTAACCGCAGGAATTTCGGCAATGGCAGAAGCTCGTGCGATCAGCCAGCCACGCGCGAGAGAGAGTGCCGATGGCGGACGCGGTACAACGGCGACAACGCCGGACGGGCGGACCACAATCTCTATGAACCAATTGAGCCTTATCGCTTTTTAGCCCGTTCCCGATAGCGCGGAACCGCACCACCCCCACTCGCCCACCGCCCCCTCATATTCCGTCCTCCATGCTCTATCATCACTTCATCGTGGTCCATCTCTCCATTCCATTCCATTCCATTCCCCGATCCCTCTCTTCACCGTCTTTACCCTTCACCCTTTACCCTTTACCCTTCACTCCTTACCCTTCACCCTTTCCTATTGAGGTAGCATCATGCCAGAGAAGAAACGTGTCACCGTGTCCAAGCGCACATCGAGCAGCTCCCGGTCCCAATTGGGGTCGGTCCCGTCACACCGCCATTGCCGGATCTGTCAGAAGCCCACGCCGGTGGAGGAGGAGTTCTGCTCCGAATCTTGTCGGCTGGATTGGCAGAAGCTGATGAAGAAGAAACGCAACCAATTGATCTTCATCTGGATCATGGCGGCGGTCCTCATCGTATTTGCGGTACTGATGTATTACTGATGTATGTTTGATCACCCCTCCTTTTCGCCATCAACACGAGGGAACGGAGACCGACCCGTGGCGGGGTCAGGGTCGTTATTGATCGTGCTGCGGGCGCATCGCCTTCCATGTC
>CAZSUE010000919.1:0-1894 GCA_964609045.1 uncultured archaeon
TATAGCGGGCGAGCGCCTGGTCGTCGCCGGCAAGTACCTCGATGAGCGCACCCACCGCGGCCGGTGAATCGAATTGCGCTAAAGCAGCGATGGGGCCCTGTGGCGCAAGTCCGAACGGCGCCATGTCGAGCACATGGATCAGTGATCGGACCGCCGTTGTGCCGCATCGTGCCAGCGTATCGACGCACCGTTCACAGAGCGGCTCGGGGAGGAAGAGCCCGTCCACGAGGACCGAGACGACGCTCCCCAGCTCGCCGGCGGCGTGGCCGATACCGCAAAGGAGCGCGGGGATGAAGTACGCAAGCCATCCCGGTTCGAACATCGCCACCGCGCTATACGGCACCGCCGCAGAATTGTGTGCGCGTAGTACTTGGAGTTCATTCTCATACGCCACACGCCGTTGTTCGTACCCCTGGGGCCATGCGCTACTGAACCGCTCGGGCTCGTCCATCTTCGACCGGAGCGACGCGAGCCGGTCGACGATGGCGTGGTCCGGTTCCACCGGCAGCTTCGCCCGATAATATTGGATGCGATCGATCCGATATTGTAGCTGCGCGAAATCGTCGCGCGAAACGCGATGAGCGGTGCGTGGCTCGTGATCGTCGAGCCATTCCAAGGTCACTGCCAGCGAACGGTCAGCGGATTTGTAATCTTCATTATGGAAGAGGAGCTGTGCCAGGGCGTACCGGTTCTCGAGCTTCGTTGGCCAATCGTCGACGATCTGTTCGCGCAATGAGCGCGCCTCCGCCCATTTTCCCTCCGTTTCCAGGTCGCGAGCGAGGAACTGCGCGAGCTGGTACGCGGTCTCGTCGGTCTCGTCGGTCTCGTCGGTCTCCACTGCATGCAAATCGGTGCTCGCCTCCCCCTCGTCCATCCCGGGAGTCCGGTGTCGGGCGGCACCGTGCGCTCTGGCAAGGTGTTCCTCCATCTTTCCGCGTTTGATGATCGCGTTACAGAATCTACACCGGCGCATCTTCCGTGCCATATTAGAGCTCTCCTCCCCCGGACTCGTGCCGCTCGGTCTTGGAGACCGTCTCCACGACGGCCGTTTCCAAAACTATTTCTTCTCGATCCCACATATCCAGCGTAGGTGCCATTGGGGGATGACGATGAACGCCACACCGGATCGTGAACCGCGTCGGTACTACAAACAGCTGCTCTTTCGTTTATTAACCTTCTTTCTCGTTCTTGCGATCCTCCCCATCGCCGCGTTCGGGTACCTCGCCATCGACCAGATCACCGACCTCGGCGCTGAGTCCGGCACCCAGACCGACCGTCTCGGAGAGGAGATCTACGAGCAAAACGCGGCCGTGCTACGCGAAGAGGCCATCGACGAGCTGCAAGCCTATGTGATCGAGAAGAGCGGTGAATGGGACCTTTTCTTCGCACAGATGGTCGACCTCACCACGATGATCCGTGATTATGCGTCCGACCTGTTCGCTACCGGCGCGGCGCCGGGGCCGTAACTGCCGAGCTACGACGCGTTCGCGAACGGCCCTGGTACACCGAGGTCCGCAAGGAGCAAGAGCTGATCTGGACCATGCCATATACCGATTCCGGCGGGCTGGGGCTGATCATCACCTGCGCCGCGCCGGTCTTCAATGCGACGAACGATGCACTGGAGGCGGTGGTCTGCATCGATGTCACGCTCAACACGCTCAACGCGACGATCTCGGACCTCACGATACGCCAGTCCGGATATGGATTCATTCTCGACGAGGACGCCAATGTCATCGCCCGCCCGCCCGAGACCAACGCGACGCCCGGGGACGATTTTGCCAGCCTCGGCAACCTGCGATCCGCGTCCAATACCGATATTCTCGGGAAGAATATCGTCAACCGCATGACCAGCGGCAATATCGAGCATGTACGCTATAATTGCTCCGGGGAGACG
>CAZSUE010000920.1:0-1891 GCA_964609045.1 uncultured archaeon
GTTCTTCCGCTTCCTCCACCGGTACTGGCGGTTCCGCGTCCGGCGCCGGCGCGGGCAGTTGTTCTTCCGCTTCCTCCACCGGTACTGGCGGTTCCGCGTCCGGCGCCGGCGCGGGAGAATGGATCGGACCGTGCGTCCCGAGATAGTCCTCCGCGGAATCTTTCAGCTGGGACGCGGTTTCGGACCCAAAGCCCTTGACCTTCATGATCTCTTCGAGATCGGCCTTTGCGATGGCGAGGACAGAGGTGAAACCGCTGTCGTAGAGTACTTCCGCCTTGGATTCACCAATACCTTTCAGTTCCATGAGGTGTGGGATTACTTCTTCTCGCGAATGCGCGGTCAATGAGATCTCGGCCATCACCTGTTCGGCTTCCGAAAGCTCCTCCGGTTCTCCCTCCGGTTCAACACCTGCGTCCGCCCCCGCGTCTGCCGGAGCGCTTACAGCTTCGGTTCCCATTACGGTTTCCATACCCATTTCTGCGCTCGCGTCGGTTCGCGTCGGTGCCTCTGCTCCCTCTTCGCCTTCTTCCCCCTCGCTCACCGGCATCAGTTCGGTGATCGTTTCGGCGATGAGATCCAGCTCCGGTTCATAGCGCTCTTCGACCGCGCCGATGCGCGTGACCGTCTGATAGAGCGCGCCGAGTCGCTGATAGAGCTCGAGCAGCTCGATGAGCGTATCGGGATGGTAATAATCGCCGCCACCCAGTTCCGCGATGCGTTTCAAGACCGCTTCGTCGATATCGACGCCGATGCCCACCGTATGGACCACTGTACGCGCTTGCGCCCGAAGTTTTGATTTGGTCACCCGAACCGGCGAACGACCACAGTCGAACTCGCCGTCGGTCAAAAGGATGATCGAGAGCGGTGTGATCGGTTCGCCTTGTGCCGCAGCGCGCTCCTCGCTGCTGATATCGTCGGCGATGCCAACCGCCTGCTGGAGCGCGGCGCCCATGTTCGTATGCTTCGATTCCATAGTCTCCGTAAAGGTGAGGAGGTTCGACCAGAATGCGGTGACCGCATCGAACGAGCCCTCTTTCACATGTTTGTTCCCGAGATCGAGCCATTTTGAACCGGTATAGCCGACGACGAACTGGAGCGGTGCAGCATTCGTCGAATACGGCACGATCGCGATCTTCTCTCCACGTTCGCGCTCGAACTTCTCGATGAAGAACTGCTGTGCGGCAACGATGGTGGCGTCGATACGGCGGAGGTCGCCCTCCCTTTCACGCTCGCGAAGATAGCGCCCGAGATCCACATATTCGTGTGCATGGCCCTTCTCCATCATTTCCACCACCGTCTCCACCGGCGCACCCATGGGGAAATCGTAGTCGTCCATCGATTTGGAGCGGTCGATGAGGAGGATGCCGTTGGACGGGTGGTCGAAACCGGGGCTGAGTTCCAGTGTGAGATCGCTGCAATAAGCCCAGTCCTCTTCGCCCAGTGGCGGAGTGGTCCCCGTCAGTTCGAACTCGAGTTCGAGCGCGGCGACTTTGAACCGCAGACCGGGATAGAGGATGACCCCGCGCATTGCCTCGACGATCTGTGGGAGCTTCTCGTCGATCAGTTCGAAGATATCCTCGTCGCCAAGTAGGCTGCTGTCACGGACGGTGATGATCGCTCGTTCGATATCGCCGCGGGGCGGGTTCTTGCCTACCCCTCCCATATCCACCAATGAACATTCATATCCTTCCGGTATGGCGATCGTCTCCTTGAACTGGTCGCTGATCACGGCCGTGCCGGCGTCGACGGCTGGAAGCCCGATCAGCCCACCTTTGACCGTTTCCGCGGTCTCGGGGTTGAAGAGCCCGATGAGATCGCCGGCCGAACGACCGATGGCGGCGATCGCATCGGGATGGAGACAGATGTATCCCGGTCGGAGCGGACGATACAG
>CAZSUE010000921.1:0-1889 GCA_964609045.1 uncultured archaeon
CCTCGCGCCTGCGGCGCTTCACCGATCGCAGCTCGAAGAGACCGATTCTGCTGAATCTGGGTACCGCCACGTTCAGGTGGAAAACGAGCAGCGGCAAGATCCATAGGCAGTAATAGCTTCTAGCGGATCGCTTTGGCGCATAGCGCGAAAGTCTCCAGAAGGGCGAACGGGCGTCGCGGTTTGTAACCGTTACCACCCAAGACCGACAGTCGCGCCAGCGGCTCACTGGCCGCAGGAGGCCCTATGCACCCAAGCCCCCAACCGGGCCGCGGAACCATCCGCGAGCGAGGGCGAGTGGACGGATTCGCACCACAACCTTCGCATGAACCCGCGGCCAGCGCACTCGTCGCCACCGTCCCAACCCCTTGGCAACGCCTGAACATTGCAAATAATTACACAACAGCGCTACCAATTGCGAGATAGCGTTAAATAGTAACTTGCTATTCGCCGCAATGACGTTGATAGTGAAGTGCCAATCACATCTCTATCGGTTCAAGATCCAGGACCAAAGGACAGAGAACAGAGGAGGGATCGCACGAGAAAGACCGTCTACCTATCGTTCGGGTTCGACGACTCGCTGGTCATGCGCGGGATCACCGATTACCGGATGGACGCCGGCGACCGGCTCGTACTGGTGCGGCCGGACGATATCTGTACACGGTCGAACAACGCGGTCTCGGCGGTGGAAGGGTTCCTCGCCCATATCGCCTCACGCGGATTGGAAATCGAACTCGACGAACTGCTCGTCCCGCACCGCGATGTACTCGGTTGCGCCGAACGGCTATTGAATTCGATCGAGCGCTGCGATCCCGGCTGCGAGATCTACCTCGAAGCAACGGGCGGCGTGCGTTCGATCTGCACCGCAATGACCCTGGTCGCCGTGCTCAGCGGCGTGGAGATCGCAGGGTTTGCCACGCTCTCGGAAGCGTCGGGGACGAAGGAACAGCTCCCGGTCCCGCAGCTGCGGTTCGCGTTATCGCCATCTGCACGTTCGATCCTCACCGCGCTCTACCCCGCGCCGCATACGCGCAGGGAGCTGGAGCGGCAGATCGGCAAGGACGCCTCGACGATCTCGCGCGCAGTCGGCCAGCTGCTCGACCAGCGCCTCGTCACCGAGACGCACAACGGCCGCTGCGCCACGCTCGAGCTGACCGGCTGGGGGCGGCTCCTCGCGCTGAGTATCGGTTCCAACGATCGATAGGAACGACGGCCGCTTCAAAATTCATACAGCACTAAAATCTTGCGCGATCGGGCTACCGAAATAGTATCAGGAAAAGTTTAATGGCTACCGCTACATACCTCCTCTTACCCGTTCGACGGGCGAGAAAGTAGCGATCCGATCATGGGAGAGAGAGAGTTGACAATTGGCAAAAGAATGTGAGGAACGGAGAATTGAGAATATGGAAGAGGGAACGCAAGATCGATCGGAGCACACCCACCATTATATCACCTCGATCGGGACGATCAACTACCGGCCGTGCATCTATCGCTACGAGGATGAGCGGACGAGCACGCGGTTTGCGCCGGTGGCCATCGCGACGCTGGTCCCGACGCTCGGGGACGCGCGGGCCACCGTTTTGGTAACGGAAACTTCGCTGGAGAACTATCGGCTCATGGCCGAGGAACTCGAGGCGCAGGGTATCACCACCCGCTGCGAGCAAATCCCGGCGGGACGGGACATGGAAGAGCTGGTGGCTATCTTCAAACAGCTCACCGAGCTCGTGGAAGAGGGTGACACGGTCTCGCTCGATATCACCCTTACACTGCGCCATCTCCCCTTCATCCATCTTGCGGCGCTGGCGTACCTCACCGGTCTGCGCGATGTCAAGCTCGACGGCATCTATTACGGCGCGTACGAACTGGGCGAGCCGAACGCCGAGGGCGTGCAC
>CAZSUE010000922.1:0-1887 GCA_964609045.1 uncultured archaeon
ATTCAGCAGAAACGGTTCCTTCGGACTGCGTCTCTACGAACACCGCGAAAATGAGTACATTTTCCCGGAATTCAGCAGAAACGGTTCCTTTGGACTTCCTTTCTGCGAACATTGCCGGAGAGGAAAATGATGACTCCGCCAATATTCAGCAGAATCGGTCCCTGCGGGCTGCGATTCTGCGAACATGGCCAAAGGGAGTACCCTTTGCCAATATTCAACAGAAATGGTCCCGGTGGGCTGCTGCGATTTCCGTCACATCGGAGATGTTCGGGGAGCGTGCCGTTTCGCGGTGCGAAACGTGGCGCCGAACGGCGAACGCTGGTGACAATTTCGGATCTCTGTAGAAAGTATGACAAAATGTCGAGGTTCTCGATCGTAACACCATTGTACCTCAGCGAAGAGAAAGAGGAATGGCCGCATGCCTGGCTACAGTTCAGCTCAGCTCAACGCTCGATGCCACACCCCCGCCGCCGGCGACCCGTTCGATCGAGGGTAGATGGGTCGATCCCGTGTCTCATCTCATCGCTCTCGGGTGGATTGCACACCCCGCGGCGCGTTCCATTCCATTACGCGACTTGTGACTTGCGCCTATCGGCTCGTTCGTTCGTTCGCTAGTTCGTTCGCTAGCTCGCCAGTCGGCCGGTCAACCGATGCGCTCGGCCATGAACTGTTCCAGCCGATCCAGTGCCTCGTTGAGGAGCGCCTCCGGCGGGAGGAATACGAGCCGGAAATGGTTGCAGCCGAATTGCGGACAAAACCCAGACCCGTGCACGAAGAGCGTATGGCACTGGTCGAGCACATCGAGGACGAACGCTTTATCGTCCTCCCAACCGCCCGCGTCGAGGTCGACCTGCGGGAACATATAGAACGCGCCAGCGGGCGTCTGCGTGCTGAGCCCGTCGATGGCGTTGATGCGCCTGACGACGAGATCGCGCCGCCGTTTCAATTTCTCGCACAGCGGCAAAAGAAATTCCTGCGACCCGTTCAGCGCTTCGAGATAGCCGTACTGGCCCGGCGTGTTCGGACAGAGGCGTGCCCGTGCCTGGCGCTGGATGCCGTCGTAGACCGCCGAAAGCGCGCCCTCGCCATCGCGCACGGCGAGGTACCCGATCCGCCACCCCGGCGCAAGATAGACTTTGGAGATGCCGTTGAGGAGGATCATGGGCACATCGTCGGCGACCGCCGCGGGACTGACGAACGGCTCTTCGTATGTCAATCGGTCGTAGATCTCGTCGCTGATGATCGGTAGCTCCTCCTCGGCGGCGATATCGCAGATCGTCCGCAGGGTCTTCTCGTTATAGAGCGCGCCCGTGGGGTTGTTCGGCGAGATGATCACGATGCCGCGGGTACGGTCCGTGATCCGTGCGCGGATCGCGTCCGGGTCGGGCTGCCAGCCCTCCGTTTCGATGGTGGGATAGGAGATGGGGCGCGCGCCGACAAAGGACGAATAGGCGATATAGGGCGGGTAGGTGGGGCCGGGTACGAGCAGTTCGTCGCCCGGTTCGAGGAGCGCGCCGAAGATGAGCTGGAGCGCCTCGGTCACGCCGGCGGTGACCACGATATCGTCGCGCTCCACCGCCACCCCGTCGCGGCGCTCCTTGTGAACAATCGCCTCGCGCAGCTTGGTGAGCCCTTCCGAGTCGCTGTACCCGTTCTCACCGCGCTCGATGGCGGCGATATAGGCGCGTTTGATATGCGCTGGAGTGTCGTAATCGTATTTCAGCGGGTCGCCGATGTTCAGCTTCAATATCTCGTGGCCGTCGGCCTCGAGCGTGCGCGCAGGGAGCACCACGTCGCGGATCGCATATTCGAGCCGTGCGGCACGGACCGTACAGGGGAGGGTATCCATAAGAGCACCTCGATTGTATTGCTATGAAAGACAAGGGA
>CAZSUE010000923.1:0-1884 GCA_964609045.1 uncultured archaeon
ACGGTGACGCGTTCCCCAACGACGCAAATGAGTGGGTGGATGCCGACGGCGACGGGCATGGCGACAATGGCGATGCGTTCCCCTTGGACGCGGACGAGTGGAACGACACTGACGGTGACGGCTATGGCGACAATTTCGACGATATGTTTCCGTTCGACCCAAACGAGTGGGCCGACAGCGACGGTGACGGGGTGGGCGACAACAGTGACGCGTTCCCCGCCGATGAGAACGAGTGGAACGATACCGACGGTGACGGCTATGGCGATAATGTCGACGTGTTCCCCACCGACGCGGACGAGTGGAACGACACTGACGGCGACGGGTACGGCGATAACGCCGCGGACGCGTTCCCGGACGACCATAGCGAATGGAACGACACCGACGGCGACGGATTTGGTGATAACGCCGAAGTCGAGAACGGAACCTCGCCCACCGACCCGAACGATTACCCGGCACCGGGCACCTCTATCACCTTCTGGCATACATTCCAGCATAGTGAGGAGAAAGCCGCCGTCGAGGCCGCGGTGGCACGCTTCGAGGCCGATCATCCAGATATCGACGTGACCGTCGTGGAGAAACCATACGATAGGGCGGTGGAGGCTTTCACCACCGCCGCGGCGGCCGGTGTCGCACCGGATGTGTTCCGAATGCCCAACGACCGGCTCGGGCATGTCGTGGACGGCGACTTCCTCGCACCGCTGGAGGGCTATATCGATACCCAGCTCGAGGCGCGATACCTGCCGACCACTATGGACGCGCTCTCGCTTTCCGGTCATCAATGGGGGCTCCCCGCATCGTACGACGGCCTCGCGATGATCATCAACGAGGATCTCTTTTCCAACGCTGGACTCGATAGCGCCACCGACCATCCCACCACGACGGACGAGCTGATCACCGTCGCCACCCAGCTCACCGACGATCAAAACACTTCCGACGAAGCGGACGATGTCTGGGGGCTCGTGTTCCCCTATCGGAACAGTTTCCAATGGTTTCCCTGGCAAGGTGGGTTCGGCGGCGAGATCTTCGATGCGTCCAATACCCCCGCGATCAATACCCCCGGATCGGTGGCGGCGACGGAGTTCATCATCTCGCTGCGCGATCAGCACGGCGTACTCCCTGCAGGGGCGGACTGGGGGCCGATGGACGACCTTTTCAAGAACCAGCGCGCCGCGATGATCGTCAACGGCCCATGGGCGATCGAGGGCTATCAGGACGCGGGGGTGAACCTGCGCGTCGTGCCACTGCCCGCGGTCTCTTCCACCGGAGAGCGGATGAAACCCACTATGGGGGTGAAAGGCTATGTCGTATCCGCGGATTCGCCCCATGAGAGCGCTGCGGTCGCGCTCATGAAATACCTCACCAACGAACAGACCACATGGGAGTTCGCTAATATCACCAAAACGCTCCCCAGTGTGCTGTCGGTCTATGAAAGACCCAATATCGCTGCGGATCCGATCATCCAGGGGTATAAGCAGCAAGCGGAATACGCTCAACCCATGCCCAACCATCCGAACATGGACTTTGTCTGGGAACCGCTCGATAATGCATTGGAGGCGGTGGCATCGGGCATGAAGACGGCGCAAGCGGCACTGGATGATGCGCAAGATGAGATCGATTCACAATTGCAATCGGGTACGCGCAGCGGTGATACGCCCTTATCCCACATAGAACCCATCGACGATACCAGCAAGGTTCGAGTTCAGGAAGTCAATACGGTAAAGAGAACCACGACCGTCGATAGCACGTCGAAAAAGAACCATTGAATGGGTATGAAAAAGAGGGGGTTAGCGGGGAGCGGTTAGCGGTTAGCGGTTAGCGGTTAGCGGTGTGCGGTGTGCGGGGGAGCGGGGAGCGGTTGGCGGTGTGCGGGGGAGCGGGGAGCGG
>CAZSUE010000924.1:0-1859 GCA_964609045.1 uncultured archaeon
ATACTGCTCGCGCAAATGATAGTACTATATAGCTTTTGCCCCAGAATCTTTTCTGGGCAAAGTACATATAGTACTCCTTAACCGGCGTCGTTCTCGGTCAGCCACCTCCGGGTGGATACGGAAAAAAGCGAGAGCGCGGCGGGTCGATCCGATACGACCACGCTACGGCTGGCGGTGAGCGCAGGGGTGAGCGCGTCGCATGTCCGGTTCGGCATCGACGGAGGCAGGCGAATGGGGCGAGTGGCGGCCGGTCCAGCCAGCGATGGTCGTCGCGCTCGGAGCGGTGGATGATGGTGGGCATTATATCCCGCTATTGCACAACGAGAGCGATGCTGTGAACGCGTAGCTCGCCAGCGACGGGGTGGTGTGGGTCAGGTTCTCCGAAACGACCTCGAACGGGAGAACACTGGGCACAAACTCGTCGAAAACGGTGATCTCTGCGGCGGCGGCGGTCACATCACAAGCCAGCTATTGGTCTAGTCCGAGAGGCCGAGGGACACGGTCTCCACCACCGTGTTCTCTCTTACTCCTATGTATCTTGGGTGTGGCCACCATTGCAGATGTGTGGGTTCGTGCGCGCCGGTATTCATTATAGCGGCACACCCCTTCCATCCGTACTAGCCCGTACTAACCCATATTACCCGCAAGACGCAAGACGCAAGACGCAAGAGGCAATACCCGTCATCTGAACTCGTCGAGCGTGCGTTGGTAGAGCTTGTCCTTCAACAGCGCCGAGTTGCGTTTCCATCGCCCGAGCGGGATATCGAGGATAGACATCGCGTATTGGAGCGCGTTTGCGAGCGTATCGAAGGTGCGATAGGTCTCGCGCAATGTGGCGCGCACATTCTCGCGCACATTCCAGACCCCGACGGGCATAATATAGCCGGAATGCGCCTCGCGCATGATCACCGTTCCCGCCTGGCGCCGCTCGCGGTGCAGCGCTTCGTTCACGGCGAGGCGCGCGGCGTAATAGCACCCGCCGATACGCGCATATTCCGTCCGCCCGTCGTGGAACTCGTGGTCCGAGATGAGGAATATCTTTCGTCCCGCGGGATTCCATGCAGTATTGGGGTACCATGCCTCGATCAGCTCGTACCGCCAGCTGGTCGGCATCATGAGGATGACCCAGCGATTATCGAGGCTGGCGGAGGTATAGACACGGTACTCGTTGATGAGTAGGTGATCCTTCGTCTCTTTCGTCATCTCGAGCCCGAGCGTCGAGTCCACGGCGGTGATGCTCCAGCGTGTGGGGACGAACTTACGGCGTTTCTCCACGCCGAACGCGCCGACACTGAACGCGCGCTGGAGTTTAGAGATGAGCACGCCGTCGTCGTAGAGCGAGAGGACGGCGTCCTTCGCCAACAGATCGGTATCGCTCGTCGCCTTCTCGATACGCCGATCGATCTTGACATTGTCCACATCGATCTTGGAAAGCGGCCCGGAGGGGCCGTAGGGCTGGACCTCCGCACTGAGCTTGAGCCGTCCGGAGGGCCGTTTATCGAACAGCGCCTCGATATCGGTGGGGAGAGTGCCCATGGCCAGTTCGCGGGTATGGTCCACGATCTTTCGTGCGCGAAAATGGTCGGAGCAGTTGCGCCCCTCGATATCGTCCACCGCCACGCGCAGCTTCCCGCGCACGAGCTGCGAGCGGAACGAGACGATATCGTCGATGGAGCGCCCCACCCACTCTTCCGGCGTATCGAGGAGCGCGGTATCGCCGTGGACGGGCGGTATGAGCGGGCCGATGTTCACCTTCGGGTAGCCGTAGCGCCCGACGAAGACGCCCGGCGGCGAGCTCCCGTCGAGGTCGAGCGAGCTGATCATCGGTGCCACACGCTGTTTGGCGTAGTATTTCACCA
>CAZSUE010000925.1:0-1854 GCA_964609045.1 uncultured archaeon
CGTTCATGAAAGATAAACTCGATACGAAGGATACCGCTCCGCTCGACCTCGAATCGTTCGAGTCCAAACTCCTCGTTCGGAATGTGACTCTTGAGGACTACGGTGACCTCGTTGCGATGCAACGTGACTCGTTCAAAGGGATGAAGGTCTGGGAATCGGATCATATTCGAAGCCAGTTGTCACACTTTGCGGAGGGCCAGATCGGGATCGAGTACGACGGTCACCTCGTGGCGTCATCGTCGAGTCTGATCATCGACTTCGACGAATACGCCTCCGGGCATACGTGGGACGACATCGCCGACGAGGGGTTTATCCGCAACCACAACCCCGAGGGGGACACGTTGTATGGTATCGAGATCATGGTCGATCCCGCGTTTCGGGGTATGCGTCTTGCGCGACGGCTCTACGATGCGCGCAAACGGCTCTGTCGGGAGCTGAACCTCAAGCGCATCGTCGTTGGCGGGCGGTTGCCGCGGTATCATTTGTTCAAAGAGGAGATGACGATCCGCGAATATGTGGAGCATGTGAAGAAGAAACGGATCTACGACCCGGTGTTCACGACGCAACTCTCCAACGGGTTCGTTTTGAAGCGTTTGATACGGTCGTACCTCGACGAGGACGAAGCGTCCGATGGCTGGGCCACGCTCATGGAATGGGTGAACATCGATTATCGGCCACCGGAGCACCGTCGGCATCTCACCGCACGACCGGTGCGGATCTGTTCGGTCCAATACAAACTGAGGCCAGTGGGTTCGTTTGCGGATTTTGGGCGACAATGTCGCTTTTTCATCGCGGTGGCGGCGGGGTATAAAGCGGATTTCGTGGTCTTTCCCGAAATGGTGACCACGCAATTGCTCTCGATCACCGATGAAAAGAGACCGGCGCGTGCGATGCGCGCGCTGGCGAGCTTCACCTCGCAATATATCGAGCTCTTCTCGGAGCTTGCGATCAAATATAATGTCAATATCGTCGGCGGCTCGCATTTTACGGTAGAGAACGGGCGACTCTTCAATATCGCGTACCTCTTTACGCGCGAGGGGAAAATCGAGAAACAGTACAAGCTCCACATCACCCCGGACGAACGATTCTGGTGGGGCGTGGAACCGGGCGACGAACTGAAGGTCTTCGAGACAGACCGTGGCAAGATCGCCATATTGATCTGTTACGATGTCGAATTCCCCGAACTGAGCCGGCGCGCGGTGGAGCTCGGTGCACGGGTCCTCTTCGTCCCGTTCTGCACCTACGAACGGCAGGGATATCTCCGTGTGCGGTACTGCGCCCAGGCGCGCGCCATCGAGAATCAAATCTTCGTCGCCACCGCCGGTGTGATCGGGAACCTTCCTTCGATCGAGAACATGGATATCCAATATGCGCAATCGGGGATATACACGCCATCGGATTTCGGATTCTCACGCGACGCCGTGGCTGCGGAAGCGGTACCGAACACGGAAACAGTAGTGGTGCACGATGTCGACCTCGACCTCCTCGAACGGCATCGGCGGCGGGGCACGGTGCGCAACTGGCTGGATCGACGAACCGATCTCTACGAGGTGCGTTGGAGGAGTGGGGGGTAGGGGTTGGAGTTATGGGGTATAGGGTATGAGGCCAACCGGACGCGACAGCGGCCGGTCGACCGCAGCCATCCAGCGCAACCAGGCACCGAACCGGGCTATGAAACCGCCCGCGAGCGCCAGGGAGCGGAACATGTTTCCTCTTGCGATTATCGCGAACCCAAGACCGACAGGCGCGTTCGTGTTATGACAACGCTATAATGTCGGGATAATTCCGCCCACCCCACCCCGCCCCATTAGTAACCGCGACGCGCCACATCGCAGAGCTGTGGCAGCGTCTCTG
>CAZSUE010000926.1:0-1840 GCA_964609045.1 uncultured archaeon
TCCAACCTCTCACTCCCAGTGGCTTCTTCCCGCTAACCGCTCCCCGCAAACCGCACCCCGCACACCGCATACCGCAACCCGCTAACCGCACCCCGCAAACCGCACCCCGCAAACCGCATACCGCAAACCGCATACCGCTAACCGCAAACCGCTGGCCCCTTCTTCATCCTATAATCGGCTTTTATAGCGCTGCTTGAGCTCGCCGCGCTTGCCTTTGTTCCACGAACTGATCTTGGAGAAGAACCCGGTGACGCGGGTGATGCCCTCGACCTCTTTGGAGCCGCACGCGGGACAGGCCGCTTTCAGCCCGCGCGAGACACGGCTGCAGGCGAGGCATGAGGTGAACTCCGGCGAGAACGCGATCTGGC
Source organism: uncultured archaeon (assembly GCA_964609045.1). Taxonomy (GTDB): domain Archaea; phylum Thermoplasmatota; class Penumbrarchaeia; order CAZSUE01; family CAZSUE01; genus CAZSUE01. Next base: position 369 of record CAZSUE010000926.1, read on the forward strand.
TATTCTTCGTGTGCCGATGCACCTTCTCGACGAAGTTCGCGATAGATGCGGGATTCGGCTGCGATTCACCGAGCCAGACATGCGTGAGCGCACCGGCCTCGATCATGGGATGGAACAGCCCCTCGTTCTTGACCCGCGTGATGGGGTTGATCGGCGCACCCACATTGAGATAGGTGGAGTTGGTATAGTACAGCTCGCCGCTGTCCTTGATGCCGCGCACCACGGTGGACGCCTGGAGCGGGCGATACTTCATGTCGAGTCGTGCCATGCGATAGGCGGTGGATTCGGCCGGTGTCTGCTCGAGCACGAGTTTCACCCCTTCGCGCTCGCTCACCGCGCTCGCCTCGTGTTTCATATGCGCGATCGTCTTTAGGCCGAACTTTAAAGCGTCGCGCGACTCGTGCAGCTGCTCGCCGGTATGGAACTGCACCATCTCATTGAGCCCGAGCATCCCGAGGAGGTAAGTGGCGCGGTCGAAGCGGTAGTACGGTTCGCCGTCGCAGTCCATTGCGAGGAGCGCGAGCGGGCCGTGCTTCCCCATCTGGAGTAGCTTGCCGATGAACTCACGCTTCTCGATATGCGCCTGCGTGGAGAGCCCGATGGCGTGATCGAGCCGTTCGAAGAGGAGATCGTCGTCGCCCTCGGCGTCGTATGCGAGCCGCGGCAGGTTCAGCGTCACATTCTGCATAGCCGAGTACCGCATCTTCCAGGGGGTCTTGGCATCGGCGAGGTCGTCGTCGTTGAGCTTGAACGAGAGCCGGCAGCACTCGGATATCTTTGCCGTATCGCCGCGGTCGAACACATAATAGGTGTTCCCCTTCTCCGCCGCCACCGTGGATATCTGCTCGAGGAACGCTTCGTGGCCGTCCTCCTCGAAGAACCGGTCGGTGATATGGACATTGGGCTTTGGGAAGAAAAATGGGCGGCCGAGAGCATCTCCTTCGCGGTAGACATCGAACAGCGCCTCTGCGAAGCGTTGGGATTCGTCCACATAATCCGCGTATGTGTTGCCCGTGTATTTCCCCTCCGGCCCGATGGCGGGCACATCGAGGAAATGTTTGGGCACCTCCCAGTAGATGTTCAGATCGGAGAAGATACTCTGGCCGCCGCGGGCCACCGCTTGCTGCGCAAACTCGAACACGAGTATTTGCGCGATCTGTTTAAGTCGCTCTTCATTGACCCCGACGAGGAACGGCGCGAGGAAGAGATTGAATGCATCCCATCCGATCGCGCCGGCAAAATGTCCCTGGAGGGCGGCCGAGAATTTGATCATTTGCTCGATGAGGACCTCGGGATGGCGCGCGGGCTTGGCAATGGAAAGCGCGTTCGGGAGGCTGAGCCCGAACTTCTTCACATATTCGATGGACTGTCCGGAACAGTAGGGCCGGTCGACCATCCCGAGGTCGTGGATATGGATATCGCCGCGCATGTGCGCGTCGCCGATGGGCTGGCTGAACACGTCGAGCAGCGCG
>CAZSUE010000927.1:0-1837 GCA_964609045.1 uncultured archaeon
CATCGTGAGGGTAAGCGCTACGCGATACGAACGGACGTGCGTCCATCCTTTCTCGCACATTGAGCGAGAGGAGGGGGTCGCAAATTGTTACACCATGCTCAATGAGCGGTAGCCGAAGCGCAGGTTCGCTACTCGGACGTGCGCAACACTGCCCGAACGGAACGGACGAGGAATGATGGACGATCAAAAAAGTTATCAGTGCTGAACCGGATTTGTTGCTGCCACGATGATGATCCTTAATCTCACGCTGAATTATCTCGATGATGAATGATGGGCGAACTGAGTGGCACCATTTCGAAACAAAACAAATCATATCGTGTCATATCATATCATATCGTATCGTATCGTTTTCCTTCACCCGTACCACCTTCATCCGTACCCGCGTTCAGCGGTACGGCACATACTCGTTCCCGAGCAGTTCGCGCCCGAGGATGATGCGCATCATATTCAGCGTCCCCTCCGCACCGATCATCGAGGACATGATCCCGCGCATGCCGCGTTCGAGACCCAGCGCTTTCGTGTACCCCAGCGCGCCGTGCCAGAGCATCACCGCTTTGACGATGTCGAACGCGATCTGCGGCGCTACGAGCTTCGCGGTGGCGACGCTCCGGATGAACCGACCTTCGATGCGCTGACGTTCGGTCTGCGTTTCCTCGACGCCGGTGAGGAGTTGTAGGGGCGAGTTTTCCGCGGCGACGCGTTCGGCCTCTTTTGCACGGTCCGCCGCGCTGCGATCGAGCGCATGGAGGCGGTCGCGCAACCAGGCTGCTCTGCACACGGCGAGCTTCGCATGCTCGAGTCGCGCATAGAGGTCGGCGAGCTCGAACTGGATCGCCTCGAACTTCCCGATGGGGCGCCCGAACGCCTGGCGTTTTTTGACATGTCGCACCCCGCGCTCGAGCATCGCCTCGGCGAACCCGATGCATGCGCCGGAGATGAGGATGCGCGTGAGATGGAACCCACCGAGGAGCGCGAAAAAGCCGCGATCGCCACGATCGAGGCGATAGTGGGTCGGAAGCGAGACCTCGTTATAAAGCAGTGTCCCGGCGGATATCCCCTGCCGGCCCATGTTCTCGATCAAACCGCTCTTGATCCCCGGCGTGGTGATAGGCACATAAAAGAGCCCAAGACCGTGCGCACCGCCGAAGAGCGTGGTCTTCGCGATGGTGAGGTGACCGCTGGCACCGCCGAGGCGCTCGGCCTCCGCAATACCGCTAATGTAACTCTTGCGCCCGGTGAGGATGTAGCCACCGCCCTCCGGCGACGGATCTGCATAACTATTGATATTGGCGACATCCGACCCACCGGTGGGCTCGGTGGAGGCGACGCCGAGAAATGCGTGACCGTTGGTGACCGCGGGGAGCACCTCTTCGCACAGCTCGTTGGCGCCATACATTTCGAGCACGGCGGACCACGCTGCATTGTGGAGATAATAGACCGCCGTGGCCAGGGACAGATCGGCGCGCCCCAGCTCCATGGCCGCGAGGAGCGCCTCCATGGTCGTCCGGCCCGCACCGCCGTACGCATCGTCGACGAGGGGTGCGAGCAGCCCCTGCGATGCGAGCCCCTCGATCACCGCTTCCGGGATGGCGCCGTCCGTGTCGATATCGACGACCCGCGGTGCGACCTCCAATGCACAGAACTCACGAACGCTCAGCTGGAAGGCATGTTCATCTTCGGAAAGGTCAAAATCCAATCCAATCACCCATCGATGACCGACATCGCGCGGTGGTGGTTGCTACGGTGCCGCACACCGCCAGCATAGACCATTGTCGAACGCAATTATATTATTATCGACGGAAAAGCCAGTGGGGGAGCGGGGAGCGGGGAGCGGTTC
>CAZSUE010000928.1:0-1832 GCA_964609045.1 uncultured archaeon
TTGGAAGGCGCGGTGAGGATGAGCGTTCGGCGCTGAATGTCACCGGCGTCTCCCTCCCGGGCGTGCCCATGGTCCTCGTCGGGCATAACGCGCATATCGGCTGGGGTATCACCCTCGCCTACACCGACGCCGAGGACCTGTATATAGAAACATTCGACCGCTCGCACCCGACGCGGTACCGATACCGCGGCAAATGGGAGGAGGCGACGGTCCACGAGGAGCGAATCGAGGTGAAGGGGCAAAGCGAACCGCATGTGGAGCGCGTCCTCGTTACCCGCCATGGACCGGTGGTGTCCGATGTGATCGGATCGGCCGCCGGGGAGCAACGGCTCGCCGTCCAGTCCATGGCGCTCCGACCAACGCCCGCGCTGGAGGGGTGGTACCGTCTCAATGCTGCGCACGGATGGGACGATTTTGTGGCGGCGATGCGGCTAATCACCGCGCCGCAACTCAATGTGGCGTACGCCGACACCGCTGGCAATATCGGCTACTGGGTCACCGGGAGCGTGCCGATACGGAAGAACGGTGCGGGGCTCCTTCCCGCATCGGGAAGGACGGGGACGCACGAATGGGTCGACGAGGTACCGTTCGAGTCGATGCCGCACGCGCTCAACCCGACATGTGGGTACATCGTGAGCTGTAACCACAAGATCGTCGACGAGACGTACCCGTACTACCTCGGGAGCCTCTGGCGCAACGGCTATCGCGCGCAGCGGGTCGTGGAGGTACTGGAGGAACTGGGACTGCGGGGCGTCGGTCTGGATGATTGCAAGCAGCTCCAGATGGATGTGGAGAGCGTGCCGGGGCGACAGTTCGCCGCGCTCGTCGAGGAACTGACCACTGGAGACCCCGATATCGCGCTGGCGATAGAACTCCTCGCGCGCTGGGACGGGAGATTGACGCCGGGGACGGTGGGCGGAACGGTGTTCGAGGTGGCGGCATCGACATTGGTCGATTCGCTCCTACGCCCGGTGCTGGGTGACCGACTGGCCGCGTTGGTGCGCGGTGAGGGGTTCCATCCGATATTGAAGCCCAGCCACGAGCTGGCGGGATATGGATTGGTCAACGCACTCCGCATGATCGGAGGGAAGGGCGGTGATACAAATGATGGCTGGTGGCTCGAGCATGCCGGCGGGCGCGACGCGGTCCTCAAAAAGAGCCTCAAAAGTGCGGTAAAGTGGCTTCGCGAGGAGCTGGGGAGTGATCCGGAACAGTGGCGATGGGGGCGGCTCCATCAGGTCACCTTCGCTCATACCATGGCGGCGAGGAAACCGCTGGATCGCGTGTTCAACCTCGGCCCGTTCCCCGTGGGCGGTGACAATAATACGGTCTGCAAGATGGGGATGCACCCGAACGAACCGTACGCCGTGCGCTCGTTCGCACCGTCTTACCGCCAGATCGTCGATATGTCAGACCTCTCGCGCTCGCTCGCGATCCACCCGCCGGGCCAATCCGGCCAGCTCGGCAGCGACCATTACGACGATCTCGCACCGTTATGGCTCACCGGGAAGTACCATCCGATGCTCTGGACGCGCGAGGCGGTGGAAAGAGCGTGCGAAGCGAAGTTAGTGCTGGCGCCGTAACCCTCCTCTGCATAATCGCTGCCGTGGCTCATTCCATTCAAAGGGTTAAGTATTTAGATTTTCGCCAAAAAATGTATTAACTAATTGCTCTGCCTGGAATGAGCCGCCCTGGCTCATTCCATTCAAAGGGTTAAGTATTTAGATTTTCGCCAAAAAATGTATTAACTAATTGCTCTGCCTGGAATGAGCCGCCCTGGCTCATTCCATTCAAAGGGTTAAGTATTTAGATTTTCGCCAAAAAATGTATTA
>CAZSUE010000929.1:0-1832 GCA_964609045.1 uncultured archaeon
GATGATCTCCCAGTCGTAATGGACGATATCGGGCGAGAGCGGATCCGGATCGATCTCTTGCCGACCGACGGTACGGTTCTCGATGGTGCGTGCAGAGGGTGCCCGTGAACGGGTCTGGTTGTACGCGATGGTCCCGTCGTACGGTTCGACATCGACCATGAGTGTGAGGAGCTGGTACGATTCTTTATAGACCCGCAGCTGGTAATAGCCCACCGGGATATCCTCGAACCCCGCATCGCCGGTGGCGTTGGTGGTATTGTGGAAGGTGACGCCGCTGGTATCGTGGCTGACGAAGGTGACCGACGCGTTCTCGACGAGGCGTCCGAAGATATCGGTGACTTGCACGATGGGCGAGCCGTATTCGTTGGTGGTGACCTGCGCGACGACAAAATAGGAGTATTCGTAATTCGCCCCGTCCTCGGCATAATATCGGATCGTTATTCGGTTCGCGTACCACCCGAGCGGGATATCTTCCGGCGGGCTGAGCGTGATATTGAAGCTGGTACTGTTATACGGTATGAGTGAGGTCTCTTTCGGCTGGGTGACATTGATCCAGCTCGCGTTCTCGGAGGGCTCCCCGATGATGATATCGGTCATGTTCCCCATCCCGGTGTTCGTGATGGCAACCGTCCGTGTAACGGTGGTATTCTTCCCCACGCGAACGATGAGATCCTCGTCGGCTTCGATCACCGGCTGGAGCGGGTAGACGGTGACGAAGACGGTGGAGGAGCGCGTCAACCCGGAGGCGGAATAGACGTTGAGCGTGAATTGTCCTTCGACGGTGCCTTCGCCGATGGAACCGATTATAAGCCGGAGCGGGATTGTGACCGTCTCCTCGGGATCGAGCGTCCATTTGAAGGAGTCGAGATCGAGGATGGCGTTGATCGGGTCGGTGGGGTCGTCGTCGATGAGCTCGATGTTTGCGATCTCGAGCGGGATATCGCCGAGGTTGCCGATCTTGAGTTTGTTGGTCGTCCGCTCGATCTCTTCCAGCGTGGAGATATGGTACCGCGGCGGTGTGACGACGAACCCTTCGATGGAGAAATGGGTGGACCCCTGGATGGGGAGGTTGTTGGGCTCGGAAAAGGCGGTGACCGAGTAATTCCCGGCCTCGATGGCCACCGGCAGGTGTATCGCGCCGAAGACGCCGCTGGCGTTGGTCTCGACCTCGTAGTTCATGAACCCGAGCTTCGATTCGAGGTAGATGCGGACATACTCGTTGGCCACCGGTGTGCCGTTCTCGTAGATGAGGGTGCCGTTGATCTGCACCGGCTCTTGATTGAGGAGGACGCTCGCATTGGTCCAGACGGTGACGAACGCATTCTCGACGATGGTGATCTGGCTGGTGTAGTCGGCCTCATTCCCGAGCGCGTCGCGCGTCCGGATGATCTTAGTGAAGTTTCCGCGTCCGATCTCGGTGGTATTAAGTTCGAGTTCGAACCATGGGTGGCCGCTCCAGCGTGTCTCGGTCATGGACCGGTTGATCAGTTCGGTGCCGGTTGCGGATTCGACGATCAGCCGCGTATCCACTTCCGCTTCGGTGAAGTACTTCCTCGGATTGGCGGGCTTGCGCACCGCGGCGCGGAAGGTGGTGGTGGTGTTGTGTGCATAGATATCTTGGTCGGCGACGGTGATGAAATACGCGCGCTCGATGGTGACGGTCTGCGATCGGGTGCGGGTGTTGCCGAAGCGGTCGGTGGCGCTGACGACGATGTCATACTCGCCGAGCGGCATGTCGTTGGGAAGGTCGAAGCTCGTGTTGTAGCGACCGTAGTGTTCGTAATGTTCGAGCGGCGCGTAGGAAAGGGTGTAGGTCTTCATCCCCTGCTGGA
>CAZSUE010000930.1:0-1828 GCA_964609045.1 uncultured archaeon
TCGTCGCCGTGGTCGATGAGATAGAGCGGATGCACGCCGAGGTAGTTGGTGAGGATCGAATGCTCGCAGAGGAACCCAACCCCATCCGCTTGGAGGTGTGCGAATTTATAGCCTTCATAGGCGGACTGGAGCCGGAGATAGACCTTGGTTGCGATCACCGGTACGGTATTGGCGAGCTTGCGGCCCGAGAGCGGCTCCTCATGCTGTTGCTGCGTGGCCCGCGCGTCTCCCGCGCCCGCATAGTCGAGGCTCTCGAGTTCTGAGCGCTCGTGCTCGTCGATGGTGTACTTCTCATCGTTCAGCGGGAGTGACCCAAAGAGGTCGCTCATCTCCGGTCGATGTCGATGGGGTCTGAGCGATGCAGCCGCACGTTCGCTCCGCTCGTCCGGTTTGGGTCGTTGTGTGGGTTGCGTACGCGGGCGCTGCGTTCGTGGATCGGTGTAGGTCCCGGTGGGAGGCGCTTCGCTAGGTTCCTCCGTCGCGGTGGGCGGTTCCGTTGCGGGGGTGGTACGCCCCGAGTTGGTCCGGGGCACATTCTGCGTTGCCTCCTGCGCGGGGGCGGCTCCCGCTTGCGTGACCTTTTGCTCGCGTTGCGTCGCGGTGGAGAGCGTCGCCAGCGCCTCGAGCCCCGCTGCCATCTCGGCCCCGGCCTCGGCCTCATCTTCGACCGATGTCGTGGTCGTCTCCGTGGCCTCCTTCGCTGGCATCGGCGCTGGCTTCGACGCTGTCACCACGCTGCGGTCTTTTCGCAATACCGATCGGGCGGAGAGGACATCGAGGAAGTAGATATTGCTGCGCTCTGAGGACCAATCGAGGATCATCGGGTCGGAGAATTGTTTTTGGAGGCGCTTGGAATAGCCGGCGAGCTTGAGGAGCAGTTCGTCGGAGACCTTCTGGATCTTTTGCTCCTCGAAATCGACCGGCGCCTTTTCGATGCCCACCGCGCTACAGATATTCTTGTGCTCCTGCTTCGCCAGTTGTTTGTTTTCGATCTGCATCGTTTCGAGGTTGACGGTATAGACGTCGGGGGTGAGCATGGCGTCGCGCGTCGTCTCGCCGATGCCGAGGATCGCATGGACGACGAGCTCGCGGATCGGTCGGTCCGTGGGATTGAGGAATATGCGCCCCGAGACCTCGCTGGTGACCATCCGCTGGATGATGAGTGCCGGTGCGAGCTTCGAGAGGTCGGCGCCCGCTTCGGTGATATATTTGATCATTTCCGAGGTATAGAAATCCGCCCAACAGTTCTTGACCGCGCTGAGGAGCCGTTCTTCACCTTTCACATTCAGGATCGTGGACGAAAGCCCCTCGATCTTCCTGCGCTTGACCGATACACCCGCCGCCGAGGAGCGTACCGCGCAGTGCTCCTCTTGTACCGACGATCGATGGCTCAGTTTCCGGTACGCGTTAATGATGTCGATCTCCATATTCCACGGCAGCGATGCGTTCCTGATCCTCTCGCGCACCGCGTTCATGCGCTGGTTCAGCTCGAGGATATTGTCGAGATCGCCTTCGAGGATCGCATCGTACACCTCCTCGATCAAACTCGATTCTTTGAGGAACTGTGTGAAGGCGTACCTCGTCACCACGAACCCAGCTGGGACCGGTATGGAGTACTCGGTCAGTTCGCTGATACTGACCGCCTTTTCACCGACTTCCGCCGCCATGTCAGATCTGATCTCGCTCATAGGAACGATGGTTTTCATTGCATTACCAGCCAGTTGCGAAGGAACGGATAGGTATTTAGTTTTATTTGGGGAGCGGGGAGCGGTTTGCGGGGAGCGGTTAGCGGTGTGCGGGGAGCGGTTAGCGGGGAGCGGTGTGCGGG
>CAZSUE010000931.1:0-1822 GCA_964609045.1 uncultured archaeon
CACCACGCTGTATGGACTGATATCGGGGATCATGGACTGGATCGCCGAGAGCCATGCAGTGTTTGTCGTCTCCCACCCGACCATGCCGTAGAGGCTATCGAGATTATATTTCTCGTACACATGCCGAAAATCGGCGAGATCGAACATTGCGAAATCGAACAGCCGTTCTGCGCTCTGCTGGTCGTTCCAGTGGTCGTAGATCGTGATGAGGTCGCACAGCGCGTGCGTGAGGAGCACGATATTCTGGTAGGTCAACCGTGTATCGATGATGTCCCAGAACCGCGCGGCGGCGCTGTTCCCCATCAACATCTCGTAATACGCCCGCGCGGCCCTGGTCACCGTCTCCACCTCACGGGTGGTTTCCAGTGTGTCCTCCATGATCATTTTCGCATCGAGCGCCGCGTCGGGGTAGCCGTGCTCGCGGTAATACGCCCGGAACACGATGCGATTGTATCGAACGAGGAACCACATGATCCGGTTGGTATCGGTCACACCGCTGGCCCGCTCGATGATCTTGATCACATTGCGCCGAACGCGCGTGTTGATCTCGTTGGTGATCTGGATGATCCCCTGTTTCCAGAGCTGCGAGATATTTTGCCGATGATACTCCCGGGAGACGACGAGCCCGTCGAGGCGTCGAAGACCGGTCCAGCGCGTATCCGAGGTCCGATGGTAGCTGCCGGGATCACCGTAATCCGACCAGCTCGAAAGGTTCTTGATCTCGGCGCGAAAATCCATCTCTTTTGCTTCGCCCGGCCAGCACTTCGCCGCACCGGTGAGCTTGCGGCTGAGGAAGTTCGCATGGCTCATGGGATAGCTCTGTACCTGGATGAGCGTGGTGATCAATTGGGTGAAGCGTTCGAGGCTCTGTGGCGCGCTCAATAGCGTCTCGAGATTACTGGCGAGCGAGACGATATAATCGATCTCGCGCACATTCTTAACCGGGTCGGTACAGCAATAGACGATCTTGTCGATCACTTCCGGAAGCGGGCGAAGTTGTAATGCAAAGGCGTCGCTGAGGGGGCCGTTACGGCCGAAGACACCGCACCGCGTCTCATCGAGGAGGACGAAGTTGCACGAGCCAAAGTAGCGCTCTCGATCGGGCGATATGAACTGGCGCTCGTCGAGGAGATAGCAGAGGTCGTAATCGTTCACCTCCAACCCCCACCCGGCGCGTTTGTACTGGTCGAAGGTCTGTACGGTTAGTTGCCCCGTGTTCTCGTCGTAGACCGCCTCCGGGAACCAGAAAAGGGTGGGTTCCGACGGCGGCGCACCTTTGGCGAGGGTGATGAGTGGATGATGGAAATCCCATGCAATGGCGAGGAGTATCGCCTGGTCGAACGGATGCATATGAGGGAGGAGTGGCTGGAACGGGACGGTGACGGCGATATCGATGTGCTTCTCGGTGATGTTCTCGAGCAATCGCCGATAGGTCACTGGCCCGTTCGGCCGGTGTTGTTCTGCTTCGATCAATTGAAGGAGGGTGAATGGCTCGATATCGAGGCTGCAGACGGGGGCGTCGTTCGCCTCCGCCAGGTCCGAAAAGAGTGGTGAGAGGTATTGGTATGAGCGCAGATGTGCGTTGGTCCAGTTCTCGCCGGATATCGTCTCGTCGCCGATCTCGAACGAGACGGGGGAACGTCGTTGCTTAAACGTGAACGGGGCCGTGGGATCGGTATCGTCACGAAAGATGATGTCGCCCGACTGATAGCCATGAAAATGATAGCCTACCTTCTGCATCGTTCTCCCATCCGACCAATGGGAAAAACATCACTTCCCTATACATCTTTTGGCAAGAGAACGGGGGAACAGGGGGTTGGGG
>CAZSUE010000932.1:0-1811 GCA_964609045.1 uncultured archaeon
TGTTGGCGTCGACGAGTGAGAGATCGAGCCCGCTGGCGTTGAAGGTGATATTGATCCAATCCCAGTCACCGTCGATGGTGATGTTTGCCGCGGGCGGGAACCCGATGAGCGCGTCGGGGGTGGGCGGGAGTGGCACTTCGACGATGCTTACCGTCACCTCGCCCGGCGCGCCTACGAGGACGCTCACATTCCCTTCGGAGAAGAACTGCTCCGCGGCGCCGGTCACGACCACGCTGAAGTACTGGACGGCGGTGGCGTTCCCGTCGGTGGCGTTGACGACGACCTCCCACGAGCCGGTCTGGTTCGACGCGGGCGTCCACTCGATATAGCGGTTCGCCACGAGTGCCATCCCAGCGGGTCCGTCCTGGAGCGCAAAGATGAGTTCGTCGCCGTCGCGGTCGGTGGCGTTCAAGGTGTAGTTGTACGCTTCGCCCACGGCGGTGGAGAACGGCGGGATGCTGATGAAGATTGGTGCGTCGTTCGTATTGCGCACCTCGAGCATGAAAGATTGCGTGGCGGTGAGGGTCCCGTCGGTGACCGATACGACGATGGCATGCGTGCCGATATCCGCATCGGCGGGTCGCCAGCGGATGAGGCCGGTGGCGGGGTCGATGGTCATGCCGTCCGGCGCGGTATCGAGCGCGTACGCGAGCGGCGCCTGGGGGTTCGCCTGCGATGCATTCACATCGTACTCGTACCACTCGCCGTCGTACGCGGTGAGGATGGGATCGGTCTCGATGACGATGGCGGGGCTCAGCTCGATGGTATAGGTGAAGTCCGCCTGCGCACCTGCGAGGTCGTATGCGCGTACCGTCAGCGGATATGTTCCGGCGCTCTGGCCGGTGGTGTTCCATTCGATGAACCCGGTGTCGGGGTCGAGCGAGCAGTTCGCTGGCGGCGTCCCGACGAAACTGAAGGTCAGCTTGTCGTCGCTGGTGAGCACATCGGGGTCGTAGACACTGACATAGTGCGTGAAGGTAGCGCCGATGACGATGGAATACTCCGCACGTTCGACGAACGCCGGTGCGTTGTTGATATTGGCGATTGCGAGCTCGAACTCGCGCACGGCGCGCGCTCCCACTTCGTCGTAGGCGTAGACGGTGACGGTGTGGGTGCCGACATCCTCCGGCGCGGGGACGAACGCGATGGTGCCGTTGGGTCGGATCGTGAACAGGTCGGTTGCGTCCTCGAAACGGATCGCATGATCGTCCGCATCGGAAACCCAGCCCTCGAGATGGAGCGTGAAGAGGTCGCCCTCCGTCGCATCGGGAACGGTTGGGAACCCGATGAAATTCGGCGGATGGTTCGACCGTGCCACGCCGGCACTGGAAAAGATGGTCCGCGCGCTCCCGTTGGTGCGTGCGGCGGTACGGTTCGATTTCGTCCATGTGAGGAGGAAGGTACTATTCGAGAGGTAGACGCCGGCGGGTTCCATATCGGGATAGGTATCGTTGGTGAACTGCTCCGGCGGCGTCCAGACCGACCCGCCGAAGACCGAATAGCGTACCTCGTGCAGCTCGTCCCAAACGAGCATAACATCGAGGGTGCCGTCTTCGTCGGTATCGATCGCCGCGGGGTTCACGAACGCCCGCAGTCGCCCTGCGGACGGTTCCGTGCGCCCGATGAGCGTGGGTGCGAACACCATGGTGCCGTTCGTACCGGTTTCGTTGGTGCCACTTCCGTTCCCATTGCTAGTACCATTGTCATTGCCATTGCCATCGCCGTGGAGAGAGGCGAGCGCTCGATGCGCGTCCCATGTACCCGCGCTGTGGTTGAACGCGAAATTGAGCGCGAGGAGCTCCGGCGCGGGA
>CAZSUE010000933.1:0-1809 GCA_964609045.1 uncultured archaeon
TCAACGATAGTTCGAGTGCGACGAATTCTTCGGCAAAATCGCCCATGGCGGGTCGGAGATGTGTGATAATGACCGCTGTATTCGTTTGCATCCTAGCACCTGAATAGGACCATTGACACTTCGGGGTTCAAGATGGTGGGACGCTCGAGTCGACCATACGAATGGTGCTGGGTGAGCGCTGGAGGCGATCAATGGTCTAAGCTTCATCATCAAAGGGCTTTATCTGATTTTCTATCATCTCGTCTTCGTTCACTTCCTCACTGGCGCGCTCGCCGCCCGTTTGAACGAGCAGCGCAAACCCTCTCACATGCACCAACCGATCAAAGCGGCTTGCAAGTGTATTGCCCGTCCACCATCCGCAGGAGCGCATGTGGGTTCTCGTCGCGCAGCGCCGGCGGTAATAATATGGCAGGCGTGTTCTGGAATGCCACCGGCCGCATGAACCGGCAAGTCGCGGTCATCCCCACCGAGGTCGACCAGGGCGCACTCGTGGCGGGATAGGGGCCGCCGTGCTGCATGGCCGGGCAGACCTCCACACCGGTGGGAACATCGTTGAGGATCACCCGTCCAGCATGATGGGTCGCGATCTCGAACAGCTGCCGGACCGCGGCGTGTTTCGCGTCGTCGGTAAAGATCGTCACCGTGAGCTGACCGGGGAGCGCACGCGCCAGTTCGTACTGCTCGGCCACCGAGTCGCAGCTCACGATAACGGTCACCGGCCCGAAATGCTCCTCATGCAGCGCGTCGGTGGCGATAAAGGTATCCACATCGGTCAATAGGAGGGTGGGTTCGAACATCCGGGGATGGGTCTCGGCCCGCACCGCGCCGCGGAGGCGCGTGACCCCGTCGAGCGATACGGTCTGCTGCAGCTGCTTTTCGAGCGCGGCGACGATGCGGTCGTTCAGCATCACTGCTGGCTCGATGGCAGCCAGATCCTCGCTCAGTGCGTCGAGGAACGCGTCGGTGCTCGCCACATCGGTGACCACGATCAGCCCGGGCTTGGTGCAGAACTGGCCTGCGCCCAATGTGACCGATCGAGCGAGCGTCCCTGCCAGTCCGTCGGGGTCGCGAAGGATACGATCCGGCATGACGAACACTGGGTTCAGACTCCCCATCTCGGCGTAGACGGGGATCGGCCGTTCACGCTGTGCGGCGAGGTCGAAGAGTGCGCGTCCGGCACGGTGCGAGCCGGTGAACGCCACCGCGGCCATCGACGGGTGTGTGACAAGCCGCTCGCCCACCTCGTTGGAGGCGCCGTGGAGGAGCGAGAACCATCCAGCAGGGTACGAGCACTCGTTCACTGCCTCGATCACCGCCTCTGCAAAGAGCGCGCTGGTCAGTGGATGCGTCGGATGGCTTTTGACGATGACCGGACAGCCCGCCGCCCATGCCGAGGCGCTGTCACCGCCGCAGCAGCCGAACGCCAACGGGAAATTGCTCGCCTCGAATACTGCCACCGGTCCGACGGGGACGTTCATCCGCCGGACATCCGGTTTCGGGTTCGGCCGACGGTCCTCGTCGCCGATATCGATGATCGCATCCAGATGCGCGCCGTCGCGGATATAGGCCGCGAATGCGCGGAGCTGGTTCGTGGTACGCGACAGCTCGCCCGCGAGTCGCGTCGTCCCCAGTGCGGTCTCCCAATCGGCGACCTCGATGAGATGCGATCCGAGCGCAACGATCGATTCCGCCACCGTATCGAGGAACGACGCATGACGCGTTGGCGGATATTCACGCGCGATCTCGAACGCGTCCACGGCGGCGGTCATGGCGTCCTCGAGTTCACCCCTCGTTGCGTCCGTACAAGCC
>CAZSUE010000934.1:0-1799 GCA_964609045.1 uncultured archaeon
AAGGTCGAAGCTCGTGTTGTAGCGACCGTAGTGTTCGTAATGTTCGAGCGGCGCATACGAAAGGGGATATGTCTTCATATTCTGCTGGAGTTCGGCGTCGATGCTCTCTATGAGGGTGGGGGTGACCGGTTCGTCGGTGATCTCGCTGATTTGGATCATGGATTCGAATGTATCGAGCCCGCGGGAGTAGCGGCGGTTGCCGCCGTGGATGCGGAACGCGATCTCGAGTTCGGAGCTGAATGTGACATGCGCCCAGTTGGTGACCGGTCTATTCGCGATGGAGAGGAAGGCGTCGAACGGCGCGGTGGTTGGTCCTTCGCCGACGGTGCCAGATGCGGCGAGGGAGGGATAGACCACCAATGTCCGGTTGGAACCGTCCGATCGCGGGCCGCGGACGAGGAGGCTGTAGTTGACCGCGCCGGTGGCGACGAGCGGGCCGAGGTCGCCCGTCGAGGATGCGCCGTAGGGCTTGGAGAACTCGACGATATACGCCCCGCGCTCCTCGTCGTACGCGGCGTCGACGACGGCGTCGTTGGTCCCGCCGATGTCGGTGTCGTCGGCCCATGCGGTGCCGGTCCAGTAGAGATCGCGGGTGGTAACGGTCCCGTCGGTTTCGAGCGTGATATTGATGGCGTCCGCGGTGGTATGGTTGAGCGCGTCGAAGGCGATGGTGACGTAGGTGGGTGTGTCCGGGATTATGCCCGGCGTGGGGAGATGGAGGTCGAGCGTGTCGGGATCGAGCGCGATCATGCCCGAGAGCGCGGTATCGTTCCATTGGACGGCGTGCGTGAGGTGGGCGATGTGATCGAGCGCGGTATTCCCACCGGCGGGACGATGATAGACATGCGCCCGTGCATCGTGCTCTTGGAAGTGATCCTCGTCGGTGGAGATTCCGTCGACGAGCGGTGCGCGTCGGCTCACCGTCATGGCGGGTGCATGCTGCTTGCCGATGACGCGGCCTTCCCAGTAACTCTTGAAATTATGGAGATCGGTGGCGGTGATATTGACCCACACGACCGAGACGTCGTTGGGGAAGGGGCCGATCATTCTCGTATAGATGTTTTTGGTAAGGTTCTCGTCCTCGAGCTCGATGATATACTGGCGGTGCATGGGGCGCTGGTGCCATGTGATCCCGTCGATGGAGTAGCGAACAACGGTGAAGACATCGGCGAAATCGGTGATGTTCGCCACGATCCAGTGTGCGTTGTTCCACTCGCTGAGGAAGGAGATGTCCACCGCCTCGATGAGCGGTGGGTCGTAATCGTTCCAGACGACATCGGGGAGGTCGTAGTTGAGCGCGTTGTTGCTCTCGTTCTTTTCGTTGACACGGTTTGCGGGATCGATCTCGAGGGTGAACTCCTCGACATTGGCGATGGCCACCCATTCGTGCGAGAGCGGCCATTCGAACCCGCCGGGGAGCATGGGTACGTCGAAGTCCGCGATGCGCCGCCCGTCGATAGAGAAGCGGACGGTGAAGGGCCCGACGCCCGCAATGGGGTCGGTGGCGATGGTGGCGTTGAGGTAGACCTTCTCGCCCTCGACGAGTGTGTCGCCGCCGGTGGCGTTGACGACCTCGACGGACTCGATCCACATATCGGGCCGCTCGATGTAGGGGAGGGTGACCGATCGGGTGTTGTTCGTCTCGTTGGCTTCGTGGATATCGTCGTGCGCGTCGAGCTCCACGGTGATGGTATGGTCGCCATAGCGTGCGGTCCAGTAGAGGTCGACATAGAGGTAATCGCCTGCGGGAAGGCCGTCGTTGATCCATTTGCCGCCCCGTGCGCGGCCGTCGACATAGT
>CAZSUE010000935.1:0-1799 GCA_964609045.1 uncultured archaeon
CGGAGGATGCCGATGTCGAGGGGTCGCCGTCGCTTTCTATCCTCACTGGCCGACCGGGCACCACGATGCTCCCCCGGTTGCGGTTCTATTGCTATCTCGCCGTGATCATCCAGGGCGTCAGCGCCGGGTTGATCGCCGGGACCATGCTGGAGGGCGAAATGCGCGCCGGGCTCCTTCATGTGTTCGTGTTCCTCGCCGCCACACTGGTGGTATTCAATTTCGTGGTGGTCCATCCATGACCGGCCGTTGCCGTTGCCGTTGCCGTTGTAGTTTCGTCGCCATCGTGCTTACCGTCGCCCTCATCGTCGCTGCTGGGCTTTTCGCAAGCTGCCTCATACCCACACTGACCGCGCAGAGCGCAGCCCCCACGCGCAGTGGATGGGTGCGAAGAGCGGCGTCGAAGAACAGCTCTAACCACCGCGATGCAACAACGCAAGATACGGTCCTGATCGAGAATGACACCATCTGGACCGCGACATCGATGCCGCTCGTCGACGATGCACTGACCGTCCGGGTGCGCAACCGGTCCAGATTATCGATCGAGGATGCCCAGCGCAGCGCCTCGACGCTCACCGTCGAACTGGAGGACGGGTGTAGGCTGGAGCTTGTGCGTGCCCAGCTCTCTTTCGCCGACGCGCTGGAGATCCGTAGCGCGACGACCGGCGCAAACACGCACACCCTCATCGCGAACAGTACGCTCCGCGCGGTACGATGGGCGATAGACACCCCCGCGGGACGCGTGAATATCGAGGCCAGTGTGGTCACTGCAGATCGCTCCTCCCTTAATGCGGGTGCGACGACCATTTGGAACTCGTCCCTAACGATCGCCGAGAACTCATCGTTCATCGCGCACCGGCTCCTCATAAGCGGAACCGACCTCGCCACCCAACGAGCGGGATTCACATCCAGGGTGGTACGCGTCCTCCGCAGTACACTGTCGGCAACGCGCCTCAACATCACCGGCGCAGCTGAAACCACCGCCACGACCGAGAATATGACCGCACCGCACGCGAGCTGGCACATACTCCACAGTACGCTTGCGAATTTCACATACGCCCCTACCGCCGTGAGCGCAATCATCTATCTCCGTATCGACACATCGCATCTTGAAGACCATACTCTTCCACCGTCATGGACCATCCAGCCGTTCGGGAACGCCACATTCGACACCGTCACCGCGACGGAGGATGAGGTCGCCAGTGGAACGGCCAGTGGAACGGTGTGGGCGCCGGTGCTCCGTTCCCAGTTCGGAGGTGCGAAAGAGGACCCGCTCCCGCCCGGCACCGTGCTCGTACCCGTCATCCGACTCGATACCGCCGTTTATAACGCCACGACCATCATCTTTTGCGACCTATCAGGTACGCGGTACGACCTGCCGAGGAGCGTATTCATCAACCAGACGCAAGAGGCCCGGGGCTGGCCGGAGGTGACCGAGCCGGTGCGACTCGACGGCGGCATCGATGCTCGCTATCGTACCACCGTCGACGCACAAGCAGCAGTTTTTCCACTGGTCAATACATCGACGGGTGACGGTGGGGTGAACGACAGCGGCGACGGAGGCACTGATGCGGACGAAGATACCACCCCTCTCAACGGCGATGACGAGGACACACCCGCCAACGGCCAAGATGACGGTGAGGATGTGGTGGACAAGGATACAGGCGAGGATACGGACGGAGATAGAGACGGAGCCGGGGATGAGAGTGAGGGAGAGGGTGAGGGTGAGGGCGAGGATGGCGGTGGAGGTGGAGGTATGAACGACTCACGCTTTCTCCAGCTCTTGCTCATCATCGTCAGCG
>CAZSUE010000936.1:0-1789 GCA_964609045.1 uncultured archaeon
GCATAACGGCGACGGCGACCCCGCCACAGTGGCGACCGAGGAGGCGACGAACCTCACGCGCATCTTCTGGGCGAGCAACTGGGGTCCCACCGACGACGGCCGCCTCAAACCGGAGCTCATGGCACCGGGCAACGGCATACGAACCACCGACGGCACCGCCGATACTGCGTACGATGAGGGGTTCGGCACATCGTACGCCGCCGCATTCGTCACCGGCGCCGCCGCGCTCGCCATCGAGCACTACCGCGAGCAGCATGGCACCACGCCGCCCGCGGAGCTGGTGAAAGCGCTCCTCATCCAGACCGCGAAGGATATCGTGAACATGAACGCCAGCGGCACGGTCCTCTCTGGCTATGTGGGACCGGATTATATGAGCGGCTACGGCCAGCTCCGCGCGCTACCCGCACTCGAGCTCATCGACCGCGAGGATCAGTACAATTACGATACGGTGGTTAACGGCGAGGAGCATATCTATACCGTCGACTGCCCAGCGAACGCGAGCGAGCTGAGATGCACCCTCGCCTGGTCCGATGCCGAGCCGGGGACGCCGAACGACGGTGCGAAAGAACTCGTCTCCGACCTCGACTGCCGCCTCATCGCGCCCGACGGTACGGTCCACTACCCGTACACGCTCACACCCACTGCGCCGTTGGCGGCAGCGAGGCGTGACCGCGCCGACCGTCTCAATCCGCTCGAGCAGGTCCTCGTGGACGACCCACAGGTGGGTCGCTGGCGCATCGTCGTCGACGGGTACGCCGTGCCCACCCACGACCAACCGTACGCACTGGTCTCGAGCCATCCTATGGAGCTCCAACGGGCGCCCACGGTGGTATGGGAGACGGAGAATGTGGCCCCGAACGCGACCTACAGCGGCGTCCATCCGCTCGAATGGTCGGCGTTCGACGCCAACGGCGACACGCTCGTCGCCACACTCCACTATACCACCGATGCGGCACCGGCGGAGAACGCGAACTGGACGATGATCGCCACCGGCCTCGCATGCGCCGCGAACAGCACCACGCACTACGACTGGGACACGCAAATGGTCCCCGATGCAGAGGGGTATCGGCTGCGCGTCGCAGTGCGCGAGCAGACGATGTTCAACTATAGCACGACCGCGATATCGAACGTGACCGTTGCGGTGGACAACCCCGACCCACCGACCTGCGAGCTGATCGCGCCCACAGTGGAAGAGATACTGGCCGGCACCGTGGATATCCGCTATATCGCCACCGATGATGACGGTGACCCATTGAACCTGCAGATCCAGATCCGACCGTACGGAACCCAGAGCAACGGCTCTTTTGTCACCAACTGGACACTTATTGCGACCCTTACCGATGTGGAGCGAAACGGCGTCTATCGCTGGAATACCACCCACTGGCCGGACGGTCGGTACCAACTCCGCCTCAACCTCACCGAGCGTACCAACCACTCGTTCTTCGACACCCTCATCATGGACGGATGGGTCGCCATCGATAACCCGTACCCACCGAGCCTACGCCTCATCGCGCCCAACGGGACCGACCCCGTTCATCCCGGCAGCACGATAACCGTTCGATGGTTCGCGACCGATCCCGACGGCGATAATCTCACCGTCGCGCTGCGTTTTTGCGCCGGTGCACCGCCCTCGCCGAACGGCAATTTCCAGTCACTCCTCGCATCCGCACCGGCGACGGGAAGCTATCGATGGTCGTTGGGCGAGCTCACGCCCGGGAACTACACGATCGAAGTGCGGGTCATAGAATCGAGCCGGTACGCGCTCGCCGCAGTGGCCAGCCAGAGAGTG
>CAZSUE010000937.1:0-1786 GCA_964609045.1 uncultured archaeon
CCATCGAACCGTATGCATTGAGTGTGATCTGCGACCACTCACCGGAGGAGCGATTCTTTTCATAATATTGGCCGTACAGATGGAGGTCGTAGTTCATCACCTCGTGGAGCGAATGGTCCGGAACCGTAACCGTATATCCAGGCGGGACGACCCCCCCATTATCCCCGTTTTCGCCACCGTCCTCGCTGAGGTCCTCGAGCGGGACGGAAGTGAGGAAGAAACCGTTCACGATGAGCGCAACCACGGACAGAATCACAATAAGTATTCGCATAGGTCCTATTCTCCTATAACGGTGTTCTGGGCGGCGTATGTGACGATGGAGTTCGATCCCTTCGGAAGGGGATCAGATTCTATTGTCGGGCGAGAAGGCACCCAACGGGAACGACGCACACCCACTTCCACGGGATGCAAAAATGCGCCTTTCCATCGCCCACAAGCGTATCCAGTCTTATTAAAGTTGTCCCCGCAACCTCGAGCATCGATCTCTCTTGCCCTATTTCCGTATCCGGCATCATCGCCTCCGGTCATGGGTATGTATGCGTATGAGCATGAGTTACCCATCGGGGTGACATTGAAATCTATATAAAATGGGATCGATCCGCTGTGCATTGACGGATTGTACTGTGCCTCGTCGTTGGTGGTCAGCTGGAGTCGGCGGGGGTCACCAGGGTTTCGAGTTCGGCCCTCGGTATTGGCAATGCATCGGCCCACGCAGCACGATCCATTCTCCCGCGTTGCATGACGATCCAGAATGAGATCTAAGAATTAAATTAGCTTGACTTTGTCACATTACAGAGGTGGCCCCTTATTCCTCCGATGATGAGACATTCGGGCCGAATAACGAGCTTTATGCTTAGCTGTGATAAGGTCGATAATATCCTCATCACCGTATTCCTTTCTGGGAAGAATGTATGCAAGAATCTCTTTGGTGTCTTGAACTGTCAAGAGGGGGGCATTCGCACCCAACTCCACACATAGGGTGAGAAGATAATACATCGCCAAGAATGTGAGCGCCATGTGGTGATGCCAGGCCCGCCAGCTTCGAACTTGGAAATCGGCCAAACCAGCATCGCTTTTTCCATCTTGGATCGCTCGTTCTATCCAATAACGACTACACGACATCTTCCCTAAACGCTCAAGAGGTGTGTCGAGAGGGGCATTTGTCAGCTGGGATTTGACCTCGTTCGATCCTTCATCTTTACGAATCAGCAACCAAACTTCATCGTTTGGATCGTTGGCGCTATTGGGTATCACGTGCAAACATGCCATTGAGGCATAAAGCTCCTTTCGCTCCGTATCGCGCATATAGACCCGATTATAGGAGAATGAGGAGCAAGAGTCGAGGTGGCTGCGAAGAGCCTGGACTTGGATTTGACCGCGGTCCTCTCCCATGACTTCTATGGGGTGTGCAAGCCGGACTTTGGTATTTTTTGGGATGTCTGCGACGTAAACCATCCCTTCCGTATCGATTTGGGCTCGGAACTCTACAGCACGACCATAGAGACAGTCCATCCCGATCCAGCCAAATGGGACGCCACGTTCTTCGGCCTCCATAATCATGTCCCAAGCGAGTTCTATTTTCGTCTTGAAGTCGATTTCTTCAGGCACGCCACATTTCTCGCGGCGTATCGGATCATTAGCCCAATCTTCGGGCAGATAGAGCCGTTCATCGATCAAAGTTCGGTAGGGGTTATTCACATATCCCAGAAAGACTCCAACTTGACAGTTATCTCTCTTTCCGTAACGGCCATTATATTGTCGTTTGACCCCAACTGAGTGTTTCCCC
>CAZSUE010000938.1:0-1778 GCA_964609045.1 uncultured archaeon
TGTCCGTGGGGTACGCAGAGGTTACGCGGAGCACTGGACTAACTGCTGCGCAGCTCGTCCGTGCCAGGGAGCACACTTGCTCCCGGTACTAGATCAAAACTGCGTTTTGCTCTGTACGATGAAGAGGTATCTTCATCTGCACGGAGCAATCTCCGATTGATCCAGTGCCAGCGAGCGTTGCTCGCTTGGGGCCACAGAGCCCCCCACCCCAGTTTTGGAATCTTTGCAAGCCCGAATGGTATGGATCATGTTCATTTGGGTGGCGCCACGACCAGGTGGAAAACGATGCGAGTTCCGGAAAAGGAGCCCGACCAGAACAATTAAATATGACCGAAACGCGGCAAACTCTTCGTTCATAAGCCCCGAACGCCATAGGTACTCTATACGGTGGCAATATGAACGCTATGGCAGAACCCGTCGAGGACTCGATCGTGTGCAAACTCCCAGAATCGGAAAATGAAGTCGTACGTACCCTCCCGTACGATATGAACGATCTCTCGATACTGCAAGAGATGGCGGCACTGCGTCGCGCCTATCCCGGCATACGGTTCGAGATGCATCTCGAGCCGCTTCCCGTGGCAGCATAACGAACACGATCATATCACTCATAAAACGATCCTCGCTCGCCGCTCGCCTTTCCAGCTTATCCCTCTACTCTATCGTGTTATGCTGGCTAATATGACGAAGAGGGGCGGAGGGGGAGAGAGGCGGAGCGCGGGACGCGCATGGGGATGGGGAGGACCGCCTCGCGGCTCTCCATCACCCCTCATGATATTATTTTCTACTCGCTATTTGCTAACCTTTTTCTGAGTGCCGATAGCGCTACCGATCGGATATAAGAATTAATAAAGTGTTTGAGCGGGATGGGAGACTTGAGCCGAATTAAATGCACCGCGTTGGGTCCCCTCAGGCCCGATGCCGATGCCAATACCGACTCCAAGGGAGGTCCCAATTGACCGACCCGCAACACGATCGGAGGCGAGGCGACGATCCCATCGACCTCGACCTCGACCATGAACTTGATTATGACGCGTTGGCCCGCCGCTATCTCGAAACGCTCCTCGACGGCGATAGGCGCAGCGCGAGCCAGATGATCCTCGACGCGGTGGAGAACGGTGCGAATATCAAGCGTATCTATCTCGAAGTGTTCCAATGGTCGCAAATGGAGATCGGTCGCC
Source organism: uncultured archaeon (assembly GCA_964609045.1). GTDB lineage: Archaea > Thermoplasmatota > Penumbrarchaeia > CAZSUE01 > CAZSUE01 > CAZSUE01. The sequence goes on from CAZSUE010000938.1 coordinate 1,179, forward strand.
GCTGGCAGCACAATGAAGTGACCGTGGCGCAAGAGCATTTCTGTTCCGCGGCGACCCAGATGATCATGTCGCAGCTCTACCCGCAGATCTTTGCCACCGAGAAGCGCGGTCTCACGCTGGTGGCCGGCTGTGTGGGCGGTGAACTGCACGAGATCGGCGTTAGGATGGTGGCGGATCTCTTCGAACTCGAGGGCTGGGATGCCTATTATCTCGGCGCGAACACACCGATGCCAACGATCCTCGAGACGCTGGAGGAACGTCGACCCGACATCCTCGGCCTTTCTGCCACCATGCATTACCATGTCCCGAAGGTGAGAAGGATCGTCGACGCGGTGAGAGATGCGGCCCTCGCCAAAACGCCGCGCGTCATCGTGGGCGGTTATTCGTTCCAGAACACGCCTATGCTCTGGAAGAAGGTTGGCGCGGACGGGTTTGCAAAGGATGCCCAGGAGGCGGTGGCGGTGGCGCATCGACTCCTCACAGAGCAATCAGACCCCGCTGACGATAAGCCAAGGAGGGTCTCCTAATGTGCGATGGAGCCGGTGATCGAGGTGATGGGGCGGCACCGGGACCGGTGGACGCTCGCGCGCTCGACGCGTT
>CAZSUE010000939.1:0-1775 GCA_964609045.1 uncultured archaeon
ATGATTGGAACGAGGATTTCGACGATATCTATCCGTACACCCCGACCCATCCGGTTTGGGGCGAACCACAACCGTATTACCAGCCATGGAAAGGAACCGCGCGGGGTGAGCACCAACCACAGTTCGACGCCGTGAGCGTCACCGGTGCGTTCCGTTGCCAACCGATCCTCGCCCCCTCTATCGAGTTGAATCGTCAGCTCATCGATTGGATCAAGATCGGTTCGAACGGTGTCTTCTATCCCGATGTGTCTCGGATGAAGAACAACTCGGTCCTCACGCTGATCAACGAGTCAACGCGATCGCTCCATATCCAGCAGATGTCGCTCGACCTTCTTTGGGATCATCCAGATCTGTGGAACCGCTCATTCGATCAAATACTGGATTGGTCCAACCCGGACGATTATTATCTCGACGATGTCGACGGTCTCTTCCCGAACCCATACCTCGTAGAAGTGATCGACGCTGCTCGAAGGGGCGTACGGGTACGGGTCCTCCTCGAGAGCAGTCGGTTGAGAACATCGCAAGATCCCGAGACGGGCGAGATCGTCATTCTCCAGTCGAACCTCGATATCGTCAATTATCTTAACCGGATCGCAGAGCTGGAAAAGCTCGATATCGAAGCGCGGCTCTTCAATATCCCCACCCTCGCCTCGCTCCATAACAAGGGTATGATCGTGGATAACGAGACCGTGCTCGTCTCCTCCATCAACTGGGTCGAGAACTCGGTCCTCGAGACCCGCGAGGTCGCGGTGGCGGTGACGAACGGCGACCTCGCCGCGTACTACCTCGAGGTCTTCGACTGGGACTGGGGCACGCGTGAGGATGTGGCGGAAGAGGACGAAGAGGACCCACTGAAGCCGCTCTATTTCTACGGTTTCTTCGTGTTCACCGGCATCGGCCTCTTCTGGCTGGTGAGCATGGTCGTCCATAATGTGAAGCACTGGGAGACGCCAGAGACACGACGTCGTATCCATCTCCATGCGAAAGAGCTCGCGAACAAACGCGCGGCGAAAGAGAAGGGCGAGTCGATGCGCGTAACGGATGAGGATGAGGCGCCTCATCGCGAGGTGGTGCAGGAGTTCATCAAGGAGAAGCGCCGCAAGATGGCGGAGGAGGAGGAGCCGATGATCGAAGGGCCGGGATTGGAGGCGGAAGCGATCGAATCGGTTGAACCATCATCCGAAGACCTGACGGAAAAAGCTGGGGAGGAAGAACTGGAAGAGCTTGTGTTCGAGAGCGGCTGGGAGGAGACTCCCGATACGGGCGACGCGGACGCCGGGTCAGATGATGAAGAGGAAGAAGAATTCGAAGACCTCTTCAAACCGCTCTGAACAATAGAAGGAGAGCATGCAGGAAAAAAGTGCTTGCGTGACCGTGACCCATAGATGTGTATGTAGTGTATGGGTGCTGATTGCTGTCCGTCGGGCGAATCACGTCGGGCGAATCATCCCGCTCGACTATGCTCGCGACGTTCTACCTTGTTACTGGAAGAACTCATCGACTACGCTCAGCCCGTGCTCGGTGACCTCCATCAAGTATTTCTTGCGGCTGTGGTTGGTCGCTTTCATCTTGGAGACCTGGAGACAGAGGAAGGTATTGGACCGCGTTTCCACCGTGCTCATCTCGATGATGCCGTCGACGAGGTAGCCTTCGGAGCCCATGGAGGTCCTGATGTTACTTTTATACGGCGTTTCCATGATGATGAACGAGGTGAGGTCATATTCTCGAAGCCGCTGGAAGAAATAATACATCTTCGACCGGAGGCTCATATCCAT
>CAZSUE010000940.1:0-1769 GCA_964609045.1 uncultured archaeon
CGAGGAGGATGACCCGTCGCTGCCGCCGCCCCCAGTCTCGAGGACGAAGACAAGAACGAAGAAGAGGACGACGAGCTTTCCGACCTCGAGCTCGGTTTCTAAGGGAGGGGACTGGGGGTGAGAAAATAGGGGTTGGGGCCACCCCCCCCGCCCCACATTTTTCTCTTTGCCGTATTGAACAATTTGGCTTGGCTGGCTTTGCTAGGCTCGTTCAGGCTCGTTCAGGATCGTTCAGGCTAGGCTTGGTAAACGCTCGCCCCGCTCATTTTCGACATTCTTCGGTGAGGTGAGATACAGTCCGGCGGATGGGTTCGAGTATTTACCTCTTGCCCGAAAAATCTAAATAATAGTTGCCGGACGACCAGCGGCGCCGTTCGCATGCGACGAGCCCATATGAAGGGGCTGAAGATCAAACCGCGCCAACCGTGCCTAAACCGCATCCTGCAGCGCATCATCCACTGCGATCGTTCGCACCTTTCTTTTGCGCAACTGCATCGAGCTGCGCCTCGATGTGCCGTCCGAGCGCAGCGAGTTGCTCGTCGTTCGTGCGCTCGACGAAACCCACACCGTGCGTATAAAGGATCATTCGCGTAACAGGGATCGGAACGGGTCGCTATTGACCGCGGCGGTTGTGGGATCCATGACACTCACCATACGGCGATGCCGATGGTGTTGGACCGTTATAAGCGCTTCATCGGGCGGTCACTGGGATCGGATCACGGTCGAGGCGTGTTCGGGGGTACTGAAGCTGAGCATACCAAAATGCGTACCATCTGGTGCACGTTCTCCCAGAGCAATTATCAAATAGTATAACCATCAATAGTGGCACGCTCGCATGCGCGAGTGGAGGCAGGAGTATGATCGGTCGTCGGGGGATCTGGAGCGATGGTTGAACAACGCGCGCCCTCCACTAGGGATGAAACGGGACGCCGTGGGGACCCAACCGATCAACGCGACCCACGCACCAGCGTTGAGAGAAGAAAGGAACGCTCGGTCCACGCACCCAAGATCGTGGTGCAGGGGCTGAGCAAACGCTTCGGGCGGCTCATCGCCGTCAATGATCTCCATTTCAGCGTCCATAGCGGCGAGGTGTTCGGGCTGCTCGGATCCAACGGCGCTGGCAAGACGACGACGATCCACCTCATGACCGGGCTGCTTGCGCCCACCACGGGCCGCGTGATCATCGACGGCATCGATATCGCCAAGCACCCGCTGGATGTGCGGCGCGTCATCGGGTACCTGCCTGAGTTCCCCGCGCTCTACGAACGGCTCAGCGGGTGCGAGTACCTCCGGCTCATCGGCCGGCTGCGGTGCATGGACGACGAGGTGATCGAGGAGCGCGTCGCGTATCTCACCGAACTGCTCGGGCTCACCGGTCGTCTCGACGGGCTCACCGGCACCTTCTCGCGCGGGATGCAGCAAAAGCTCGCATACATCGCCGCCGTCCTCCACGATCCCGAGATCCTCTTCCTCGACGAGCCCACGGCGAACCTCGACCCGCGCTATGCCAAGATCGTCAAGGACCTTATCCTCGACGCGCGCCAGCGGCACCGCACCATCATCCTCTCCACCCATTTGACCCAGATCGCGCAATCTATCTGCGACCGGCTCATCATTCTAGACGAGGGCTCGATCCAGATCGGCGGCAGCCCCGCCGAGATCCTCGAAGAGACCGGCACCAGGACGTTGGAAGAGGCGTTCATCCGCACCATCGATCGTGCCACACAACAACAGCTGGCACCGTCGGAGGTCTCGCCCGTCCCCGCCGC
>CAZSUE010000941.1:0-1762 GCA_964609045.1 uncultured archaeon
GCGGTGTGCGGGGTGCGGTGAGCGGTGTGCGGTATGCGGTTAGCGGTGTGCGGGGTGCGGGAAAAAGCCACTGGGGGTTGGGGTTTGCGGAATTGGGGCGCCGCCGCCGGCCAATAGGTCGGGAGCAACATAGCCGTGGGAAATGCTTCACAATTTGTTACAGTACAGATACATACATGCTCTTATTCGAGCTCTTGTAGCGTCTGATCGAACCGATCGAGGAAATAATCCACTTCCTCTTCGCTGATGATGGTGGGTGGGAGAAGCCGGAGGTATTCGCCGGTGGAGAGGCTCGTCTTGACGCCCTTGCGCGCCAACGCCGCCTGCACCGCCTCGACCATCTCCGAAGAGCCGAGCTGGATTGCGATCATGAGCCCGCGGGCACGGACCTCGCCGATGACCGAATGCTTCTTCTGCAGCGCGTTCAATCCCTCCTCGAACTGCTTGGAACGCGCGATCACATTCTCGGTCACCTTCATCTCGCGCATCTGTCGCGTCGCGATGAGCGCGGCCGTGGCCGCCATGGGGTTGCCGCCAAAGGTCGACCCGTCCCATCCGTACTGCATCGCGTCGGAGACCGGTTGCGTCGTCACCACCGCCGTGACCGGATAGCCGCCGCCGAACGATTTGCCGATGACCATGATGTCTGGAACGACATTGTAGCTCATGCATGCGAACCAATCGCCGGGGTTGACGGCGGTGCGGCCGAACCCGGCTTGCACCTCGTCGTCGATGATGACGCCGCCGCGATCGTGGACCTCTTTCCAGAGCGCGTCGACGAACGCTTGCTCGGCCGCGCGGTTGCCCGCCTCTTCGCCCTGCACCATCTCGAGAATGACGATCTTGGCACCGGTCTCGTCCATGAGCTCTTTGACCGCCTCGACATCGTTGAACGGAGCGAAATGGACCCAATCCTCGTCCTCGAGACCGAACGGTTTGCGGTACGCCTCGTTCCAGGTCACCGCTACGGCACCGTGGGTGCGGCCGTGGAACCCATGATCGAACGCGATCACATCGGTGTCGCCGATATACGCCTTCGCGATCTTGATCGCCTTATCCACCGCCTCGCCGCCGGAGTTCTGCCAATAGAAATAGTTCAGCCCCTCGGGCATCATCTGGTGGATCTCTTTGAGGAACCGTGTCCGCGCGATTTGGACCCGATCCTCTTTCATCGAGATGAGCGTCGTCGCTTGGTTGAAGAGCCCCTTTGCGACCTCGGGGTTCGCCATCCCGAGGTTCGTGGCGCTGTAGTTGCTGTCCATATCGAGATAGGACCGTCCCTTTGTATCGACGATCCAGCATCCGTTCCCGATCACGGGCACGATATCGCGCTCGAGGTGTGATATCGGGATCTTGTACTGTTTATGGATCTCGACCGCTTCCGCCGTGGCCATCTCCGCGGCCATAAGCTGGTCGACCAGTTGCTCGTACTGTTTCTCCTCGAGGCCGAACGCGTCGACGGTCTCGACGATGGTATCGGCTTGCGCAGCGGTGAGCTCACTGCGGGTCGTAATATCGCCGAGCGCGGCTTCAAGCTTGACGAGGAGTGTATTGGCGTCGTCACCGAGGATATTTTCCAATACCTCCACGACGCGTTCGTAGGTTGCGTTGGTCCGTTCGGGATGGGTGGTTCTGTCGTAAACGAGGGCATTTCGTAGTGTTGTCTCTGTCATTGTATCATTGCCTTGGTTGGATCGTGATTCGTGATTCATGTTCGGCATGGAACGCGACATCATGGTAAGTCATAAGCGATGGTGATGGG
>CAZSUE010000942.1:0-1749 GCA_964609045.1 uncultured archaeon
GAGCCCCTTATTCGACGCGAGCCGCCCTGCATAGAGGACGATGTTCGTCCCCTCCGCACGTGCATGGGCGGGTAGATACTGCTCGGCGAACGGCGCTGGCGACGGGATCGGGTCGAACTTCTCGAACACGATCCCGTTGGGAACGATCCTGATCTTGGACTCGTCAACCGCTAATGCGTCGCAAAGCAACTCCATCTCATGACGCGAAACACCCACGATAACATCCACGGCGTCGAGCACGCGCTCGGCGATGAGCCGGTCGTAGAGTGCGCGCACCTGCTTGCGTTTCTCGCCGCCCCACATACTCCAGCTTGGATGGAAATGCGGCGTGAGCACGAACGGGATGTGCTGGAGGCGGCGGACCATTGCGGCGGCGTTCACTTGAAAATAGCCGTAGGAATGGGCATGGATCAGCTCGCAATCGCTTTTTAATAGCCCAAGCAACAGTTGCGGGATGAGAACATAATGTAGCTCGCCACCGAGCGTGTAGGCGCGATAGCGATGCACGGAAATCCCGTCGACGCGTGAGAGATCGTCCTCGAGCCGTGTGAACGGGATCTCCTTATAGAGGTCCGAGGTATGGACCTGGATCGAATGCCCGCGCTCAATGAGCTCTTGCGAGACTTCGTACACATGCGTCTCCGCGCCGCCGGGCGCGGGCGGGAATCGGATACAGGTCTGGAGGATATCCATACGATCACAGCGCTGTCCGTGACCACGACCACGACCACCGCGTTCTCTGCTGGCTGTGGGGGACGGGTGTGCGACCGTTATCCATTGAGTCTATTAAAGACATTTGCAACGATCTCGATCCCCCGCTCGATCTTCTGCTCCGAGGTCGCATAGGAGAAACGCAGATGTCCTTCACCGTTCTTGCCAAATGCGCTCCCGGGTGTGCAGATCACGCCTGCCGGTAAAAGTTCCATGGCCAGTGCGGTGGAGTCGAGTCTGGGATCATAATCGAGATCAAGATCGAAGGAGGGGAATGCATAGAACGCACCACGCGGCGTCTGGCACTGGACCCCGTCGATCGCGTTGAGGAGCGCAACGATCGTATCGCGCCGAGCGCGGAATGCGCGTCGCATCTCTTTGGGGAAGTAGCTCGACGATTCGAGCGCGGCGAGGGCACCGTATTGGAACGGCGTCGGCGGACATGCCACCGTATTGTAATGAAAGATCATCAGTTTCCGCGCCAGCACTTTGGGTGCGATGATGTACCCGAGCCGCCAGCCGGTCATGGCGAACCGTTTGGAGAACGAGTTGATATGGATCGTGTCTTCGCACCCGATGAAGGTATGATGCTCGCCTTCGTAGACCATATGGTCGTAGACCTCGTCGGAGAAGATGATGAGCCCGTGCTCGGCGGCGAACGCGACGAGTGCCCGGTGCGTCTTCGCGTCGAGCACCGCACCGGTGGGGTTCGAGGGCGAGTTGATCACGATCGCCGCGGTGTTCGGCGTGACGAGAGCCTCGAGCGTCTCGAGGCGGGGGAGGAACCCGTCTGCGGCATCGAGCGGATAGGGGACCGGAAGCGCACCGGTGAGCCGTACCTGCGGCGCATAGGATACGAAGCCCGGGTCTGGCACAAGCGCCTCATCGCCGGCTTCCAACACCGTTTGGGCGGCGACGAACATCGCCTCCGTGGCACTGGAGGTGATGATCACATTCTCCATTTCGATATCGTCGCGGTAGCGTCGGGCGCGCTGGGCGATCAGGGAGCGGAGCGCGGGTATGCCCGCTGTGGGCCGT
>CAZSUE010000943.1:0-1739 GCA_964609045.1 uncultured archaeon
CAACCTGTTCGTTTTCCGCGGAGGTTGACGATTTCACCCATGCCGCCACCGAAAAGCTGTGAGAAAGATTCAATAGATCGTTGTGCGCGACCGTGACGCGGTCGTCGACGCCATCGAAGTGGAGCGCGGACCCGTTGACGCCGGTGGTCCAGGTCGGGTCGTTGGTGTTGGCCGCGCCATCGGTGCCGAGCGTGCCGTGGTTTTGGAACCCGCTCGAATCGCCGACCCGTTGGCCGCTGGATTCGTTCATCTGCCACTTCGCCCGTGGGTTGACGAAGACGGTAAAGTTATCGAACCGTGCCGGCGAGACCGGCGCCTCGTCGGAGCGTAGCCCAACGCGGCCATAGGGCATCGAGAGGTTCGTATAGGTGATGGTGAGGTTCCCGTCGACATAGCATCTGCAGGTGCTGTTCTCGACCTCGACGCTGACATGGTAATAGGTATACAGGTCAACGGGGTAGCTCATCTCAGCGAGCGGGTTCCATGTATGCGACGGATTCTCGGAGGATGCGAGGAAGACGACGGAGTTGCCGGAATCGTGGATATCGTTGACGAGGCCGAAGTAATAGAAGCTCGCGTCGCCGGTGACATTCGTGGCGAGGAACACGACATGTGCGTCGTTATTGTACGCGCCGCGGTCTGCGACCATGAGATCGGTCTCGATCCGACAGTTCTCAAATTCCATTCCGTCGTAGACGATCACAGGGTTGGTTTCCACACCGGAGCGCAGTTCCCCATCTTGGACGCTCCAATCTCCGTTCACTACATGCCAGCCATCGTAATCTCCGTCGTCGAAATCGTCCTCGAACGCGAGGTGATCGAATGTTGGTTCATACCCGGAGGAGCCGTTCCTGTCACCCAGCATCCACTTCACCGCGCCGTCCATCAATATCGTGATATTGGTATTGTCCCCGTACACACCGCCCGAATTGATGTTTTGGAGGTGCGACTGATAATAGACCTTTCCGAGATCGTAAGTATGAGAGAACGCAAATGTCCCGCCGTTGACCCATTGCGCTACCTCGGTGGCGTTGGGCTGGAGGCCGGACATGCTCGCCGAGCTGCCGCCGGAGTTATCGTTCAGGATATCGTCCGTCAATAGATCGGTCTCAAACGGGTGGTTGATCGATACGACCGCCATCCCGCCCTGATTACTGTATCCGCTCGCTCCGAACCAATGCTTGATCGTACCCATCCCGAGATAATAAGGGATGCCCTCGACGGTGAAGAAATTACCCCCGCCACTGACATAGTTCTCGAATGTGCTGGGCTGGATGACATTTCGCGAAGTGTCGACGAGGATCCGATATTGATCGAGGTCGCCGGGAAGCGTGGTCGAGGTGGTCACATTCAGCGAATTATTCTCCAGTACGCCTTTCACCGCGTTATAGCCCACAGAGCCCTCCCAGCCGCTTTCGATCAGGAGAAGCGCCTCGCCGTTCTCCCCCTCGGCCACCGCGCCCCTATCGGTGAGTATCATACTACCGATGAACCCCGCTGTCACCATCGCTATTAATATCCAGATCGTGAAAAGATAGGAAAGAGCTGTCATGTTATCGTTATCTGTCGTTGCTGTCATATAAATCACCCATCGAGGTCGAAAACCGTTATCGCCCCGGGCTGCGTCTCACCATAAGTAAGTTGGGACACGATATATAGGCTCATTAGTACGCTTTTTGACAGCTATATAAGCTATACGGTACACAATTTTGACAAATCCTCGAAAAGACCATCTTTGG
>CAZSUE010000944.1:0-1727 GCA_964609045.1 uncultured archaeon
GGGGTTCGGGGCCGCCCCACCGCCGGTGTTTTTTCGTTTATCTCAATTGAAACAAATTCACCCGTCACATACCTCATGAATGAGGGTTTTGTTTCATATTGTCACAAAGGAGTTTCGACGGTGGTCACACTTCGATGTCGAGACGGGGGATGGGGTATCCGGCGACACACTTGTCGGCGGACGCTGACTCTGAGCGAAGCGAGGAATGGCGCGACGGGGGCCGCCCCACCCACCGAGGGGGCGATTCTGCTGAATTTGCCTTTTCTGAAACAATAACTCCGTCACACCCATGGCGAATGAGGCTGACCGACCACCCATTTCGTATCGGGTGTTTGAAGTTATGGTACTTGCTCTTTTCGGGCAAAAGTTAAATATAGGCTCAACCACCCCTCAGTTCTCGGTCAGCCACGAATAGGAGTTTTTGTTTCATTCTATTTGTATTTGTATTTGTATTGCGTCAGCCTGTATTGCGTCAGCCCGACCAGCGGTGGTACCGGCGGTACCGGTGTTACTGGTCGTGCTCCAACGCCGCTTGGAACGCGTCGTCCTCGCGCCATTCATCGAACGGCTCGAACGCGGCGGCGCGCTCTGCAATCGCGGGGTCGAGTTCCACCGCCTTCTTGAGCGCGGCGATGGCTGCGTTGCGCTCCTCGTCGGTGGGTTCTTCGTCGCCGAACGCGAGCGCACGGGCTTTGACATAATAGCCCACCGGATGATCGGGTCGCATCTCGACAAGCGTCTCCGCCTCTTCCAGCGCACGCTCACGATAGCCGGGGAGATCGAAGTATTTCATCTGCAGCGCGCGTTTGTCGTTCTCGTCGTCGGCGAGGAGTCGCTCCATCTTAGGCTCCATCCACCGATAGAGTGCGATATAGTTCTCGCCGAGGAGCGCGCGATACTCGAACCGGTCCTCTTCGAGCTCGAGGGCGCGATTGAGGAGGTCGCTCGCGGTCTCGAAGTCTTCCCCCTCGTGGAGGATCTTGCCTTTTTTGAACCGCAGCTCGGCGTCGTTGGGGCGGATACGGAGGATACGGTCGATATTGCCGATCGCCTCATCGTACTCGCCGAACGCCGCGAGGCTTTCTGCACGGGCCACCCATGCGTCCGGGTCGTACCGCTTGTGCTCGAGAATATTGTCGTACGAGTTGATCGCAGCGTCGCGGTCGCCCAGTGCGGTGTACGCTTTTGCGATCTCGACCCAGAGTTCGAGCCGTTTCGGGTTGATCTCGAGGGCGCGATTGAACGCGTCGATGGCGTCGTCCCATTCTTCCCGTTTCGCATGATCGCGACCACGTTTCATTGTCTTGCGAAAGATCGCGGTCACCTGCTTGCGGCACTCGGTTGCCTCATCGAACCGCCCGAGCTTCTGTAGTGCGTATCCGCGGATATTGTATGCTTGGACCAGCTCGGCGTCGCGGTCGAGCGCATCATCGAGCGTCGAGACCGCCTCTTCGTAGCGGTCGAGCGCGCAGAGGATATTGCCCTTATTGACATAGAGCCACGGATCGTCGGGGTCGGCCTCGAGCGCGCGGTCGATGGCCTCGAGCGCGTCTTCGTGTCGCTCCATGGCGTTGTAGGTGAACGCGAGGTTCATCCACGCGAGCGCGAACTCCTCGTCGTGGTCCAGTGCGGTCTCGAACGCATCGATCGCCGTCTGGAACTGGCCGAGATTGAGGAGTGCGGTGCCCTTATTGAACCATGCCCGTGCGGAAGCGGGATACGCTTCG
>CAZSUE010000945.1:0-1724 GCA_964609045.1 uncultured archaeon
TATAAGAATAGAAATGAGTGGTTTCGAAGTATTGTGCGAAGGACTATTGAAACTGGAAAAGAATTCCTGAAAAGAATGGCAGAAATCGCACAAGAGAAAAAAATCACTGATGAACAAGTACTGAAAGCATGTCGAAAAGTCCGCCATGAAGTATGCCGAGAGGTTTATGGCGAAGTCTAAACATTTTTCGGATACAAATATTTTTATTAGAGCTAACGCTAATACTCACCGACCTTCTGAAAGAATCCACCATGATCCATTTACTGAGTTATTTACTGAGTTTCTCATTCATCGTGCTATTGATGATATAAGACTTAAATGCACCATCACATCAACCCCACCGCCGAATCGATTTAAAAAACTGGATATGAGAGATAAGAGTGATCGACCGATCGTTCAAGGTGCTATTGATACAAAATGAATTCTTGTTACTGGTGACCATCATACCTATGAAGATGCAAAGAACTATGTCATTTCTATGACTCCAGATGAAGTCTATAAAAGAAGAAGAGATTGAGTGGTGGGTAATAATGAGTGCCCTTTGAATACGACTCTGCGTCGCTTCGCTCCTCTTTGTTTTTCCTGGCGGAAAGATCGCATAACAGAGCATATCTGACTACGGATTGCGTCTTTAGCCCAAATTGCTCCGCCACGCACTTCGCATAGCGCCGGTCGTTATACGCTATACGCAATGATCGCGTCTCCCTCACCCCTTCGAGGAGGTCGCCATCGCTTCGTTCTCGATCGTGTGACGATGTCGATGGAGGGTGTATGCAGTTGCAGCGGGCGGTGCGCGGGGGGCTCATCCACCCCGATGATGCCACAGGAGAGGCCACACCAATCGAAGCAGCCGAAGCCAGCGAAGGATGCGTGACGAGCATCGATCGGATCGATGGACCGGTGGCGACGGTGGCTTTTCTATTCTCGCGATCATCATCATCAACATCATCAACATCATAGAGAGATAGTTACAGCGAAGGGGAATATCCTATATAGCAAGAGGCGGATTCGTTTGTTCCCATCCTCGTCGAGCAGAGGCTGTGAGAACGGATAGGAGCTTTCTCGCTCCACCCACCACCATATCTGCTCCGATGAGAAGGATGGCCGACCGCGTGGATGGGCCAGAGCCTATGAACGATGAACAATTGGTGCAACTGATCACCGACCTCGTGATCGATGAATTCTCATCGGCCATGATGGTGGCCGATATCGGCAGTGTGAGAGCGCGAGCAGCCGCGCAGTTCGAGAACGGTCGAGCGGGGGCGACGGCGGGCGATGGTGATGACGATGACGCTGATACGGAGAAAAATACCATCGCCGTGGGCCTTTCGAACCGCCACCTCCATATCTCCGGGAGCGATCTCGACGCGCTCTTCGGCGACGGCTATGCGCTCACTGCCTTGCGCGAGCTGACCCAGCCGGGCCAGTTTGCGGCGAAGGAGACGGTGGACCTGGTCGGCCCGAAACGCACGCTCTACGGCGTCCGTATTCTTGGGCCGCCCCGTGAGAGGACGCAGATCGAGATCTCGCCCACCGACGGCTATCTATTGGGGGTACACCCACCGGTTCGCGTCTCCGGTGATCTCGAGGGTACGCCGGGCATCCATATCATCGGCCCGAAAGGCGCGGTCTGGCTGGACGAGGGGGTGATCGTCGCCGCGCGCCATATCCATGTGACGCCAGAGGATGCCGTACGGTTCGGCGTCGAGGACGGGCAGACCGTT
>CAZSUE010000946.1:0-1709 GCA_964609045.1 uncultured archaeon
CCCATATCGATATGCGGTTCGTACTCCTCGCGCTCCTCGATGGTGCACTCGTGTGTATCGAGGTCCTCATAGGTCGCGAACCGCTGGCACGCTTGCTTCGCGAGGTCGCCGTACGGCATGGGATGCCGGATCGCCACCACACGCCGCCCCCGCTCGCGCAAAATACGGCAGACCTTGCGCGTCGTCTGCGATTTCCCCGCACCGGTGCGCACGGCGCAGATCGAGATGAGCGGCACCTTCGACCGAAGCATGGTCGATTTCGGGCCGAGGAGCGTGAAGTCCGCGCCCGCGGCGAGCGCGATCGAGGCGCGGTTCATCACGCTCTGATGCGCAACATCGCTATAGGCAAAGACGACGGTATCGATCTCGTGCTTCGCGATGAGCTGCGGGAGATCTTTTTCCGCATAGATCGGGATACCGTCCGGATAGAGCGACCCGGAGAGCTCGGGCGGATATTTCCGTCCCTCGATATCGGGGATCTGTGTCGCGGTGAACGCCACGACCTCGTACGCGTCGTTATCGCGGTAGAAAACATTGAAATTATGGAAATCTCGGCCCGCAGCGCCCATGATAATTACCCGTCTACGTTTCGAACCATCTGTCATTTCGGTCACCTACTGGCTGCTTGTACGGTAGCCCGATAACTCGGGTTCGGTACTTAACGATTTATGTCTCCGCCGGGATGGATAGGCACAACCACCGACCAAAGCGGCGCCGCTCGTAGCTGTCGCTCACCGCTCCCGGCGCTGTTGCCAGTTCGACCAGTACCCGAGCCCGATGGGGAGTACGGCCACGGCGAGGAGGAACGAGAAGGTGATGGCCACGGCGATGATCAGCCCGAACTGTTGCGCCACCGGCATGGGCGAGAGGAGGAGCACGCCGAACCCGCAGATGGTGGTCAGCGCGGAGATGAGTATGGCCGACCCGGTATGCTGGATCGTCGCTTCGATCGAGTGTTCGGTCTTTGCCACGCGCCGCTCCTCGCGGAAGCGCTCCACCACATGGATCGAATAATCGATGCCGAGCCCCACGGTGAGGTTGACCACCATCACGGTGAGCACGGAGAGCGGGATGGCGAGGAGGTACATCAACCCCAGCATCCAGACCGACGAGAGCACCACCGGTATCATGGGAAGCGCGGCGAGCGCGCCGCTGCGGTAGACGACGGCGAGGAGGATGACGGCTGCGAGCACGGAAAGGATGCCCGAGGTGAGCTGGCCGCTCTGCAGCCGCTCCATGGTGGTATAGGTGAGATACTCCTCGCCGGTCCAGCTCGCACGCCCGGTGCTTTCGAGCGTCTCCGCGAGCGTGTGCTGGAGCCGCTGGCGGAAGTTGCGTATCGCGGCGTCATCGTGCATATCGACGGTCACCGTCAGGAGCGTGGAGCTGATCCGGCCACGCGTATCGGTGCGCACGAGCGCTCGTGCCCGCGCTCCCCGGGTTTGGTTCGTCAACGGATCGATGAGCGTACGGTCCGAAAATAACCGGTCGTAGACCGCCTTCGTATCCGACGAGGTATCGGGGATGCCGTCACCGTCGCGGTCATAAAGCGCCTGCAGCGTCCCGTTCTCCCGGAACATATCGAGGATGAGTGCGGAGAGACTTTGCACCTGCGGCTCGCCCGTGAGATTGACCACATTTTCGTCCGATGCGAGTTGCTGGCAAAGCGCGCGCTCCGCTTCGAGATAGCTCGGCGAATAGTAGGGCTG
>CAZSUE010000947.1:0-1706 GCA_964609045.1 uncultured archaeon
TGCAAACATGGCCAAAGGGAGTACCCTTTGCCAATATTCAGCAGAAATGGTCCCTGCGGGCTGCATTTCTGCAAACATTGGCGGAGAGGAAAATGATGACTCCGCCAATATATCGGGGTTCGAAATTGTTCCACTATGGTATGCGAGGATTGTGTTGAAAAGTGGTTCGCGATGCCATGGAAGTGGTGCCGAACGGATGGAGGCTTCTGCCACATCATGTTGCGGCTCGTGGCATCTGTATCTTCTGTCTGGATCTCCTCTCTATTCGATGGGCGCTTCGCGGAGGAACCGTGCGGCATCCTCGGGTGGAAGCGGGTTGATGTAGAACCCCGTTCCGCGCTCGAACCCCGCGATATGGGTCAATCGCGGTGTGATCTCGATGTGCCAGTGGTAGAACCGATAATCGTTGCGATCGCAGGGCGCGGTATGGATATAATAGTTATAATCCGGATCGTCGAGGAGGTTGTAGAGCTTATTGAGCACGCCGTGGAGTATCTCGGCCAGCTGCCCGTGTTTCTGGTCGTCCAGGTCCTCGAAGCTGGGGTCGTGGTGTTTCGGTATGAGCCATGTTTCGAACGGGAACCGCGCGGCGTACGGCGACAATGCAACGAAGCTATCGTTCTCCATGATGATGCGGCTCTGTTCTTCGAGTTCGCTTATGATGATCTCATCATAGATACATTTGCCACCGGTGATATGGTAATAATGTCGTGCATGGTTCAGCTCGTCCATGATCCGGCGCGGGATCATCGGCGTGGCGATCAATTGCGAATGCGGGTGCGCCAGCGACGCGCCGGCCGATTTACCGTGGTTCTTGAAGATGAGCATATATTTGAACCGCAGATCGCCGGTGAGGTCGTTGTACCGCTCTTTGTACATATGGATGACCTCACTGACCTCCCAGCGGCTCATCTGAGCCAACGAGCGATCGTGGTCTGCCGTTTCCACCACGACCTCGTGCGCACCCACCCCGTTCATACGGTTCCAGAGTTGGCTGACGCGATGGTCCACATCGCCCTCGATCCGCAGCGCTGGGAACTTATTTGGTATGCATCGAACATGCCACCCCGCCGAATTCTGGGGGCCACCGTTATTGCGATAGGCGTTGATCTCTGGTGGCGTCATTTTTTCGTTGCCGGGGCAGAAGGGACAGATCTTGGGGCCAGCCTCCTCCTTTTTCTGCGGTTTCTTAAAATCGTGCGGGCGTTTGCCCCGCTCCTTCGCGATCACTACCCAGGTGCCGGTAAGATAATCCTTGCGAATCTCGGGCATGAGGAGACCTCTATATGGTCGTCAGACAGCCTACCGATATGGCCATCAGGAAACGACAGCACCGGATTCTGGTTTTTGTACTAATGTTTTGTGGTGCCTCGGCCAGTGGCTGGTGCTCATCTGGGCAGATATTTTCAACCGCGCTCTCTCGCGCGCTATGATGAGTGGTACTGAAGGAGCGGTCGCATGGGCGCGATGAGCTGACGGCGTCATAGGATCGCACTCTTCCTTCGAAGTGGAGGGGTCTCAGTCCGTGGGTCGTGGCTCAGGGTGACGATGCTCACACCAGTCGAGATTGTCCCAACGCGCATAGCGCTCGCCGCTGATATGTGCGGTATCGGCGGTGACAGGTTGCGAGGGGCTGGGTACTCGATCTCGATAGTGAGGGGGGAGGTCGCGGAGCAGCACATAATAGGCCGCACGTTTCACCACGC
>CAZSUE010000948.1:0-1692 GCA_964609045.1 uncultured archaeon
CACCTATGTGAAATCGTACAATCCGCGTGTCAGGGGATGGTATACGCCGTGGACGGAAGATGCCGATGACGACGGTTATTGCGACCTCCTCGAACGCGCGGCGAACACCGACCCGAATTTGGCGTCGAGCAAGCCGATGAAGCTTCCGGGCGATATCGAGGCGGTCTACTGGGACCCGCCGTATATCGACGCCGGCGGGCTCGGCGTGATGATCACCGGCTCACGCGGCGTCTATAATAGTTCCACCGGCGAGCTGATCGGGGTGATCGGCGCAGATGTGACCATCGGCACGATCAATACCGAGATCCTCTCCATCGAGGTGGGCGCCAACGGCCACGCGTTCCTCATCGACGACGAGGCGCATACCATCGCACACAAGGATTTCTCGGATTGGGAGCCAGACCTCGATTGGACCGAAGTGAACCTCGACCGGGAGATCTACGAGTTCGAGACCGAGACGCAGTCGTTCCACGAGGCGCTGTCGGCCATGACCGAGGGCGACGAGAGCGGCGTGTGGCAAGCAGACTACGAAGAGGGCGGTGCGCGGTATATCGCCTACGCCCCCATTGCCACCACTGGCTATATCGTCGGCATCGTGATCCCGCGCGAGGAGGTGACCGAGCCGATCGACGCAACGGAGCGCTCCATCCGCTCGTCCACGGAGGAGATGCTGATAACCATCCTCGTCATCGATATCGTCGCCATCGCGGCGGTGATCCTCATCGGCGTCATCCTGGCGAACCGTATCGTGAAGCCGATCAAACGCCTCGTCGAGACCGCCGACGCCATCACCGCGGGGAGGATCGATCAAGAGCAGCTCAGGCGGCTGGGAGAGGACCGAAGCGACGAGATCGGGCATTTGACCAATGCGTTCGAGCAGATGCTGAAGACGAGCCGCGCCGATCTCAAGCGTGGCACCCGCGGGAAACGTTGATGGTTGACTTTAGAGATTGAAACACCGAAAAGTGGGAGGACGAGTCAGATGACCAAGACAGAAGTGATCGTTGAAGCGGGCGAGGACGCCAGTGGCTTGGCGATGCTCATCGCGGGCGTGCTCGAGGAGAATTTGAAGGACCCGAAGCGCGACCGGAAGGCGGCGCGGTTTCGCGCGCGGGCGGTGATCGAGCTGACCGATATGGATATCGCGGTCACGCTCATCTTCGAGGAGGGGACGATCAGGATCGTCGAGGGGAAGGACGACGCGTACGACCTCTACCTCGGCGCGGACTATCTCACCCTGGCCGATGTCACCGCGCGCCGCATCAGCGCGATGAAGGCGATGCGCGCCAAAAAACTGAAGACCGACGGGTCGCTCTTTAAGTTGCTCAAGTTCCAGAAGATCCTCCTCCTCGACCGCGTCGATCGATGAAAAAACAATGGGGATCGGGAGCTGGGGTTTTGGGGTTTTGGGGGTGAGGGACTGGCGTTGGGGCCGCCCCACTCCGAATTGTTGTTTCTATACCGTTATCTGAAGCAAACGAGGCTGTGGCACATTTTCGCCATAGCAGCTAGTTAATATATTTTCTGGCGAAAACATATATACTCGACCCTTCGAATGGAATGTGTCGCTGTCCGAGGTCTCATGCGATCGTGGTGCTATACGGCCCGCCTTTATTCTTTTTGGATAAACTTGATATAGAAGCTTAGTCGCACACCAGCTCTCGGTGAGTAACTCTTGCGATGATCGGTCGT
>CAZSUE010000949.1:0-1692 GCA_964609045.1 uncultured archaeon
AGCGGTGCGTTCGCAGCGCTGTTTGCCGCGCCCGAACCCGGTCCCTATCTCGTGGTCGTGACGGTCTCGAATAGCTCGCATCGGCTGAACGCGACGGCGACGCTCGCATTCGAGGTCCGCCATATCGATCTCGTCGTCGAACCCGGCCTTCTTTTTTATAACGAGGACGGCACGCCGGTGAACGCGCTGACGCCGGCCTATCCCGGCGAGCAGGTGGTCATCTACGCCACGGTGCAAAACGATGGCGAGGAATATGTGGAGGCGACGGCGACGTTTTTCGAGAATACGAGTAATGGTCGCGAGACCATCGGCCGCGCCCAGCGGTTCGCACTCGCTGGCGGCGAGACGAAGCTGGTGAACACCACCCGCTCGTTTGGAGCCGGTGCGCACACCATCGAGGCCGAGGTCTCGGGTAGCTCGAAAGGCGAGGCCGACCTCACGAACAACCGCGCCGAGGAGGTTCTGGAGGTCATCGCCCGCCCGGTCCTTTCGCTGGCGTCGCTCCTCCTATCCAACGACGAGCCCGATGGAGGCGATACGGTAACGCTGAAGGCCACGGTGACGAACCGCGGCGACGGCGACGCATCATTGCGCGTCGTGTTCACACTGGAACGCGACCCTGGCGCTGGCTATCCGGAACGGGTGCTCGACGACCGGCGCGTCGAGGTGCCCGCCGGGACGAGCGTAGATGTCTTTTGCGACTGGCGCGCGCAGGCGGGTGTCAATCGGCTCGTTGCAACTATCGTAGACGAGATGCCGCGCGACCTCACCCCGAGCGATAATTCGGTGGAACGCACCATCGATGTCGCGGCATCGGGCGGCGACGAGGGCGACGAGGGGGGGCCGATTTCCGGGTTCGGGATACTGAGTGCCGCCTGTGTCGTTGTCTGCGGTGCGGTCGTGGCATGGTTGAGAATGCGGCGTTAGTAAATTAGGGTATAGGCGAGTGCACCGCCGCGCAACCCGACATACCGCACCGTCTACCGCGACCTATCCATGGCGGGAGCCGCCGCAGTGAACCGCTCGCGACCGGCGCTCGCACTCTCTCCACCCCAACATGGCAGGGGAATGTACGAGGTATCGTGTGCGATTCGCCGTGGACGACCTCGGAACGGTGCTTTAGCGCGCGAAGGAGCGGTTCGCAGCTCGCGAGTGTTTTGACGATGCTCTTCGAGCGTGGTGGGCACTGGTTGGCGCTCCCATCCGGCGTGCGGTGGCGTATCACCGACGCGGTCGACGGTACCGCGACGGTACAGGTGCAGGTGCAGCACGAGTTTCGTGAGCTGCTCGAAATTTTCAACGCGTTCCATAAGGAACGCAACGCCACCGCCTCGCTCATCGTATCCGCCAGCGTGAGTTTCGCCCATATTGTTGGTTGGCGTTTCCGTGGGAGGACGGCCGGTGGCCCCATCCAAAAAATGTAGCTGCATGCCGCGAATATGCGCGAGGATTGCGTCGGTTGGTGGCATGCACGAGGTAGCGGTTGCAGCTGGGTGAGATAGAGCCGCCGCCCGCTCTCCGCAACCACTGCAAATGCCTGATGGTGGTCATGGGCGTAGTTCCAATCAATCTTGCGGCTTGACCGCAGGTAGCGTTGCGGCAATATCTATTGTTGGGTCAACGCTATAATCATAATCACGGGATAACCCCGCCCACCCCCCGTTTCATCCACGAAGAACGCGAAGGAACGCG
>CAZSUE010000950.1:0-1689 GCA_964609045.1 uncultured archaeon
GAACGGGAGGCTGAGATAGGATGGATGGTCGGGCGCCATGACGACGGTGTTGGTGGCAATTTGCCACTCCTCGAGCTCGAACGGGATGGCGTCGCGGCGGAGGTTCGGGTTGCGTTGGAAGCGCGGATAGTTCGACGATGTGACGATCAGCTTGAGCCGGTGGCCGGGCTGGATGCGCCATGCCTTGCTCCAGAGATCGATCTCGAGCGGGTAGGTCGTATCCGGTTCGAGCCATGCGGTGGTGTTGTAGCCCTCGCGGCGAGATGCCCGGGCGATCCCGTCGGATATGAGCATCTCGCGCCCGTCGGGGAAGACATCGACGAGCTTGGCGACGAAATCGGTATCCGGCGCATCACTCTGGACGGCGAGATGCGCTTCGACGGCGCCTGCGAACTCGTACGGTTCGTCGAACGGCTCGGTGGAGAAGGATACGACATCGTTCCGTGCGGTGATGCCCGGCGCGCCGCTGGACCCGCCGCCGCGCTGGTCGGTGGAGCCTGCGCCCATGGGGCGGCCCCCGAAGGTGGTATCGTAGAGATTGTTCCCGCCGTTGGTGGGGCAGGGGTCCATGGGGTCGTAGCGATAGGAGATCGTACGCGGGTCGGTGGTGGGAAGCGGTGAGAGCGTGCCGTTCCACTGGCTTTGGCCCGGCGAGAGGTACCACCGGTCCTCGGTAGAGGCGGGCGGCCACTGGTCGCCGACGCGCCAGCTACATGCGCGGGGGTCGGTCTCGTAATACTCGGGGTCGCTATAAACATAGTAATAGACCTTCGGCCGCGCGGCCCATGCCTCCTCGTAGCGCGCGGAGCCGCGCGGCCCGAACGCTTCTTGCAGCTCGGCGCGGTAGAGGAACTGCTCGAGGCCGGGTTCGGGGAGGTTCGTCGCGTTGGGCCAATCGATCTCGCCGACCATCTGGAGGTGGCCCATACCGCTCATGACGAGGAACTGGTGCCCGCGCGCGTCGGGTGCGCCGCGCTCGTTGTAGCCGTTGAACCCGTCGATGGTGCCTTGGGAGAAGACATCGTCCCAGCCGCCGAAATGGATCGCCGAGGCGTGGACATTGGCGTAGCGGTCACCCATCTCGAGCGAGCGCTTCGCCCACCATGCGTCCTTCTTCTGGTGGCCGCTCATGTTCTCGACATATGCGAGCGCCTCCTCGCCGCGGTTCGCGGTCCATCGCCGGATGAGGTTGTAGCGGAGCTGGCCGCCCGGGAATACGATATGGTCGTACTGCTCGGGCGAGGCGAACGCGAGGTACTGCGCGACCAGTTGTGGGATGTCTTCTGCGGCGTAGCAGTACTGGTTGATGGCGAGCGCGCTGACGCCCCATGACCCGATCTTGCCGTCGTACCACCACGCATGATCGTTCTCGGTCTCTGCGGACGGAGATGTGGGTTCGCCTTTGAGCCATTTGACGGTATCGACGCCGTCGCGCCACTCGTCGCCAAAGAGCGTCATCTCGCCCTCGCTGTCGAAATGGCCGCGGAGGTCCTGCATGACGACGACGGCGTCGTAGGTCCGCGCATGGGCGCGAGCGACCAGCTCCATATTGGGGTCGGAGCGGTTGTACGGCGTGCGGATCAATATTGTGGGCGCGCGTTGCGCGGAATAATAGGGCTGGCCGGCGTGGACGGTCGTGGCGAGGTGGACGCCGTCGCGCATGGCGACCATGGTCCCATATGGCGGTGT
>CAZSUE010000951.1:0-1687 GCA_964609045.1 uncultured archaeon
ACGGACACACCTGTGGGGGGCGCTGCCGTGGAGCGAAGCGGAACGTGGCGCGTCGATGTTGAAAACGGCCAGGAGCGTTGGGAATGGGCGCGGTCAATTGTCGACTTCGGCATACGAGCGGCCGGGGCTGGCCTTCTGCCACGCTCCGCCACGGCCCCGGCCTAATATGTCCATTCCCTTCATTCCCAAATGGCGCAACGCCCGGCCACGCGTAGCGGACCGATTCTCTGGGCTAATTGGCTCAAGTATAGCGCAATGCTAAAATAGTTGGCACGGCCGTTGTTCGGTATCATACGCCATCGGAGCCTGCCATCCGTACCGATCCGGAGGAACTCACGCTCGCTCATGGCTTTGGAGGAAGGAACGATGCAAAACCGTCGGAGGATCGCAATCGCCGTGGTGATCATCATCACATGCAGCACCATCATCGTCACCGGCTGTACCACCGAGTCCGAAGAGAGCGCAAAAGAGCGATCAACACCGCCGCCAGCTCTCCTCTTCTCGCTGAAGAATGCGGACGAGATCCTCACCGAGGACGATGCGACGAATACCATCGTGACGGTAGAACTCTATAACGGGCGCTTGCCGCTGGACGATATCGCGGTCAGGGTCTCACCGGACAATAGCACCTATGCGGCGCTGACCATCCTCCCCGCTGCGGAAAGCGACGGAGCCATCCGCGGCATATCGCCGCTTGGCAACAACGAAGAACCGATCGCTGAATGGAACTACGGTGAGACAGTGGTCATCACTGAAGCAGAGGTGCCGCTCGTTCTCCTCGACGAACACTACAACTGGCCCACCACCGATCTCTACCTCATGATCGAGAACCGCAGTAGCGATACGGTCGTCTTTTTCGACCATACCACGCTGGAACCGTCGATGAAGAAGTTCATCAACACGACCGCGGACCCGACGACGGTCGAGGTGCCGGCACCCGACCCCTCCACCGCGTCGAACACCACGTCGTCCATCGTGGTGACGGTACGCGACAGCCACAATACGACGGTCCGTGACGCCGCCGTGCAGCTCGACGGCCATCGACTCACCAATAGTACGCGCACCGACGCTGCGGGGCGTGCGCGATTCGAGAACATCACCGTCTTCATCCCCCCCTCGACCATCGACGCAACGATCGCTGTTTCGATCGAGAAAGACGGGTACAAACCGCTCGAGCTCCAGATCACCGTGATACGTAAGATCCAGTGAGCGACCGACCGGAAAATCGGTCCGGGAACGGTTGCAAGAACGGTGGGGTGAGAAAGTGAGCTATAGCTTCAAACGTCCGTTGTAACCTCGATCGCGCCTTCTCTACTGGAGTTGCTAACGATTCTGCGGGGGATGGAACGAAAGAGCATTTCGACTCACCGCAAGTTCTCAGTAGCCAACCATGTGATAGACGGAATTATTGAGCCAATGAAATTGGTGTCTTGCGTGATGGGTGCGAAGAGTTTAGCACCGAATTGACCGAATCGGCCATACTGCTTCGCAGTAGTCCCGACCAGGGAGCACACTTGCTCCCGGTGCTAGATCAAAACTGCGTTTTGCTCTGCACGATGAAGAGATTTCTTCATCTGCACGGAACAATCTACGATTGTTCCAGTGCTCCCGCACCAGTAGGCGCGGGAGTTGCCCAAATTGCCCGAATAACCCCCACCCCAATGCAAACATGGACGGAGATGGTGCG
>CAZSUE010000952.1:0-1679 GCA_964609045.1 uncultured archaeon
CCGATCTGCCACGTCTCGCGTTGCTCGACGGCAATCCCCCAAAACAAGTGTGTTTCGGGGTACGCCATAGTGCTACGCACTGTCAGTCTTCCCTCGCGCCGATGGCGCTTCGCGAATCGGCCACGTTTTGCTGCTTCAGGGTCACTATCGCCATAGCGCTTCGCAGTACCAGTCTCCTCGAACCTCTACGATGCTTCGAGACGCAACCCGCAGGGAGCGATTCTGCTGAAAAAATAATGGAACGATCGGTGCAGGTTCCAACAGCTCCGTGGATGAAAAAAAGGGGGTTCGGGTCTCCACCGGCTGGATCATCGCCTCGCATGTACGGTACGGGCTGTCCGTTCTCACCGTTCATTTACCGATACGGAATGCGCCGTGCCGGCTCGAACGCCGATCTCGCCCGTTGCAGGAGCACATCGTAGCAGTCGATGTTCCGGTCCTCGAGATGGTCGAAGATCATCGGTTTCCTGCTCCCGTACGTCACATACTTGAGCGGGTCGGGGTCGAGCGTGGCCGCGACGATCTCCTCCCCGCCGCGTGCCAATGCGAGCTGCTGTGCGATGGGACTGACGATCATCGAATGGCCAAAATAGTAGTGCCCACCGGCATCTGGCCCCACGGCGTTGGCGGCGACGATATAGACATGATTGTCGTATGCGCGCGCGTGGTTCGTCATCGACCATATCTCGAAGGACCGAAGGAGAGCACTTGGCCGCACGACGATCTCGGCGCCCTTGATGGCGAGGATACGCGCCAGCTCCGGAAAATCGCCGTCGTAACAGAGCATCATCCCGATCTTGCCCACCGCAGTCCTATAGACCTCCGCGCGATCGCCCGGAAGCGTCCATCCACCACCGCCCACACGCTCGGTGGGGAACGGATGGCTCTTGCGATAGACGCCCGCGATGGATCCGTCGGCGTCGATGAGCACCGACGAGTTATAGACCCCCGGACGCTCGGAGTCGGGTGCCGGCTCGTAGGTGGGCCAGACGATGACGACACCGTGCGTTGCAGCGGCATCTTGGATCGGCGCGGTGGTGCGCCCTGGGATCGTATCGAGGCGTGTGGTCAGCTCCTCGATAGATATCGCCGGGGTGAACCCGGTGGTGATCGATTCGGGGAAGACGACGAGGTCGGCATCGTATTCATTCACCGCCGTCTCCAGCCACTGGAGCCCCTTTGCGATATTCGCTTCCACATCGTTGGGCTCCACGGCGATCTGGACCGCTGCCACAGTACACGCCTTCATAGTGCTCACTCTCCCCTCGCTTGTGCCGTCTGCTCGTTCGTCCCCAACGGTGCTGGCATTCGTGCCCGCTCGCGCGCGCCGCCCTCGACAATGCTGGTGTACGCTTCGAGCACGACGGCAATGGCGTCATCGATCCCGGCGTTCTTTTCCAGATGCTCCTCGGTGGGCGCCTCGACATAGGTCTCACCGATCACCGCGAGCACCTCGCCCACGCGCACATCCCTGATCTGCCCGATGAGGAACATGATCGACGATTCCATAGAGGTGGTGAGGACACCGGCGCGTTTTAGTAGCGCCCAGCTCTTCCGGTTCGCCTCCTCGTCCGGCATGGGAACGACGCCCTCGGTGTAGAACGCGTCCTTCGAATGGGTCACGCCGAGGTGATGCCGCAGCCGCCGCCGCACCGCCGCGCGCCGAAGCTGTTCCGTGA
>CAZSUE010000953.1:0-1678 GCA_964609045.1 uncultured archaeon
TTAGATGGACGGCCACCATTTTCTCATCCTGGTGGCACAGATCTTAATTGACACTGCAATTTAATTCGAAGGGGGGAGCAAACTGTTAAATAAATCGGCTTTGCTCCATCGTATCCTGTGCCAGCGCGTGGCGGGCCCACCGCACGCGTTCGATGGCCACGAGGAACGAGGAACGAGAGGTGAGGTATGTGGTAATGACCGATGCTCATGAGACCGATGTCACGCTTCGTGCCACGATGGCGAAGCTCCTCGAGACCGCGCATCGTGCCGGCGAGAGCGATTTGATCACCGCCTCCAGCGGGAACCTCAGCATTCGGCTCGACGAGGAACGGTTCGCCATCACGAAGAGCGGCGTCAGACTGGCAGAATGCACAGAGGACGATATCATCGTCTGCGCTTTTGATATTGGGAACGATGATGGCCGAACGGCGGATAGCTCCTCGGGAGCGTCCATGGAGACGCCGATGCATCGTGCGCTCTATCGCGCTTGCGACGATATCGGCGCGATATTGCACGCCCAGCCGCTCTTTTCCACGCTCGTCGCCTGCGCAGACGCAGAACGCGACCGGAGCGCGCTTATCCCCACCGGTCTCATCCCCGAGTCCATGGTCTATATCCCCCATATCGCGGAGGTGGGCTACCACCATCCGGGCAGTCTGGACCTCGCCCATGCCGTGGTCGCGGCGATACGCGCCGAGCCGCGACCGGAGATACTCCTCCTCGGCAACCACGGCACGCTTTCGTGGGGGGCGGATGCGACAAAAGCGCTCCTTCGGACCGAAACGCTGGAATTCGTCGCAAAGCTCGCCATCACCGCACGCGCCGGCGGCGTACCGCTCAATGTTATGGCCGCGTCGGTCCAGCGCGACTTTCGCGACCATCTCCGGTCGATCGGCAAAACGGGAGTGTAGGCTAGGCTGAAGCGTTGAAGCGTTGAAGCATTGGAGAGTGACTGGTGCCGGGGATATGAGAGATACCGCGCGGAGGCGGCTCCCGCGGCGATGGTATGTGCGCCAAACACGAATCCAGACTAAAACTTGGACTGAAATGCGCACTCTCTCTTCTTGAGTCTATCCGTCGTTCTCGTCCTCGCCCGCTTCTTCCTCTTCTTCCTCTTCTTCCGCCAGCGCTTCCAGTATCGAACTGAACGCGTCGCGGCTCAATTGGTACGCGCGTCGGCTGTAATAGAGCGTGCGCTGGAGCACCGACTCCCGGGTCAGTTCCGGGATGCTATCGATGAGCGGGAGCGCCGACATATAATAATTGATCGAGAGGTCGTTGTAGTAATCTTGCACCGAGATCGGGTCGCAACGGATCGCCTGGAGGTAGTAGTATTCGCCCACGCGGAGGAACCCGTTGTCGAACGCAAGCTGCGCGATGGTAAGATAATTGAACGGATTATCCGGTTCCTCTTCGGTATATCCGACCACCTCGGCGATCTCGGGCTGTTCGGTCAGCTCGTCCAGTTCCTCGCGCACCGCCTCTGGCATCTCGTCGGCGTGCGGGTCGGGCTCGTCCAGTTCGTCCTCGTCGAGCGCGGCAAACAGCTCCAACGCCTCTGCGGCGTCCACACCCAATGCACGGAGCTTGTACGCCACCGCCTCGCGCTGGATATCCTTCACCGTCTTATTCAGTTGGCGATGGAGGAAATCCACACCGTGGAGGAGATAGCCGAGCG
>CAZSUE010000954.1:0-1677 GCA_964609045.1 uncultured archaeon
AGAACCTCCATCACGAGCGCGTGGGCGCGTACACGGGCGAGCACTCCGCCGCTATGCTGCACGATGCGGGGTGCGAGTATGCCATCATGGGCCATTCTGAGCGACGGGAGCTCTTTGGCGAGAGCGATGCGTCCATCGCCGCCAAGCTCCTCGCCGCGCTCCACTGCGGGCTGCGACCCATCCTCTGTATCGGCGAGAAGGCCACAGAGCGCGATGCGGGTGCCACGCGGCGCATCCTCCAGAACCAGCTCCAGCTCGCATTGACCGACACCGCGCCGTACATGGTCGAGGGGCTCGTCATCGCGTACGAGCCGATCTGGGCCATCGGCAGCGGCCGCACCGCCGAACCCGCGGCGGTGGACGAGACGCACCGGTTCATCCGAAGTGTGCTGGAACGGCGCTACGATTTCGCCACCGCGCAGCGCACGCGCATCCTCTACGGCGGCTCGGTGAAGCCCGAGAACGCCGACGCGCTCATACGGTGCGATGCGGTGGACGGGTTCCTCGTGGGCGGCGCGTCATTGGACGCCGACGCGTTCGCCGCGATCGTCCACACCGCGAGGAGGGCGCACTGACACACTGCGTCCGGAGCGCGCAGACAAGCACCAAATACTTACGAGAAGACAGCATGGGAACGGATATGATCGGACAAAACGGTGGACCACAATGAGCAAAACGAAGCAATGCCATCGCGTCATCATCGGCTCGGACCACGGCGGGTACGAGCTGAAGGAGCATCTCAAGCGCCATCTGAGCGATGAAGGATACGATGTCGTCGATTTCGGATGCTATTGCACGGACTCGGTGGATTACCCCGACATCGCGTTCCTCGTCGCCCAAGCGGTGGCCGGTCAAGCGCAGGCGTTCGGCATCATGATCGACGGGATCGGCCAAGCGTCCGCCGTGGTGGCCAATAAGGTGCCAGGCGTGATCGCCACCCCATGTTGGGACGCGTTCAGCGCCAATTCCGCGCGCGAGCACGACGACGCGAACCTCATCACGCTGGGCGGGCAGACGCTGGGGAAAGCACTGGCATGCTCGATCGTGGATCTCTTCCTGACGACACCGTTCGGTGGCGGGCGCCACGCGCGACGGGTCAATAAGATCCGCGATATCGAGGCGCGGTTCATGAGGCGCTGACGCACCCCTATCCTATCTGAAGTGGTTATATGTTTCTCGGCAAGATCATCGGGACCGTGGTTGCGACGGTGAAGGACGAGAGCCTGACCGGGCTGAGACTGCTCGTCGTCCAACCGCTGGACGAGAACGAAGCGCCGGCGGGGACGCCCCTCGTCGCCGCAGATGCGCTGCGCACCTGTGGCGAGGGCGACCTCGTGTACCTCGTCCGCCGCAAGGAGGCCGCCGTGCCGTTTTCCGGTGAACTGACCTCGCTCGACGCCGCAGTGGTCGGGTTCATCGACGAGTTCTATATCGCCGGCCGAAAGGAGCAAAAGGAGGACCAAACCACGACCGCAACCACGAACGCCACCGCGCCTTCGACATGAGGGGACGCACCCCCGCACGGTCCGGCCTCGCATCGCCCACCCCCCTCGATCGGACACACAATAGAAACGAACGAACCGCCCTTCACCCCTTACACTTCACACTTTACACTTTACACTTTACCCCTCCCGCCCTTTACACTTTACACCTCCCGCCCTTCACCCTTCACCCTTT
>CAZSUE010000955.1:0-1670 GCA_964609045.1 uncultured archaeon
GCGGGCGCTCTTCGCCATAGGAAAAGAGGCCATGGACGAGGGCGCATATAAAAAAGCGCAGCGCTATCTCAAACGCGCCACCGCGCAGGACCCGGACCTCCTCCCGGCATGGAACTATCGCGCCCTCGCCTATCTTCGCATGGATAAGTTCTTCAAAGCGATCAAATGCTTCAACCGCGTCCTCGATGAGGACCCGACGGACGAGATCGCCATTGAGGGCAAGCAGCTGAGCATGCGCAAGATCGAGGAAGAAGAGACCGACGCGATATAGCCAACGATCTCGAGGAACCCCGGCCGAACCCCGCTCGCCGCCACTCCAACTCGCCACACCATCTGCAGGCAATATAGTTTCAGCTGTGGCCACCAACGATCTCGAGGAACCCTTCGAGACGGGTACGCACCTGGCCTGCGTGGTACTCGCGTCGGTCGAGACAATCGCCGTCCAGCGCGAGGAACGGTATTTCTCGAGCAAGCAACGCGTTTCGCACCACACGAAGCGCGCCTACCGACTGGCGGCAACCCCAGTGATTGAAATGGATCACGCCGTCGATATGGTTGGCATCGACAAGGTCGAGGATGCGTTCTACGCGGCGCGTCACCGGCCCGACCTGATGGTTGTTCATCAGTTTCCGTGCCAGCGAGCGATAGGGACGATCGGGGTCCAGCGGTTCCCAGTACGGGTCGTTGTACTCTTCGTAGACGACCGCCGCGTCGTGGTCGGCGAGCGTCTCGAAGATATCGTGTGGATAATACGGCGCAAGATGGAGCCAGAGGAGGCGGTGCCGCGGTTCCGGTCCAGCCGGCGCTCGTTTTGCTTCGACCCGCGCTTCGACCTCACGAGCGAGGCCTTGGTAGAGCCGCACCGCCCTCTTGGACCCGAACATTTGATAGATGCCGTAGAGCCATTCGAGTGCATCCTCCGCGGCGAGGACGCCGGGGTATTTGCGACGCAGTGTCGCGACACGCGCCAGTGCGGTACGCGCGCGGTTCGATCGTCGGCATGCGCGCTGGAGCCGCTGTTGCGCTCGCGCCTCACCGATGTGCATCTGCGAAAAGAGGTCTGTTCCGAACTGCTCGAGCTGTGCGGTGAGATAGCGTATCGCGTCGTTATCGTCGTCGTATGGCACCTCGAAGAGAGTGAACGGGCGGCAGAACCGTGCGGCGGCGTTGGCCGTCATCTTCACCTCGGCGTCACAGAGGGTGGAGGTGCAACAGACCAGCCGCGGCGGCGGGAGCGCCCCGCGCGCCATCATGCCCACCGTGGCGCGGCAAAAGGTACAGCTGTCCCGCGGCGTCGGGACGCCCGTACCGCCCGCATTGCTCGTACCGGTGCCCTCGGCCGCCGCCAGCGCGGTGGGTTCACAGCCAGCAATGGTCGCCGACGCGCCCAGCGACTCCACCGGCATCGGCGTCAACCCCGCCGCCCAGATGAGCTCTGTGGGCGCCCAGATATTGGTCCATACCACTGAGCGCGGCCGCAGCCGCGCACGCGTCCCCACCCGCGTCTGGTATCGTACCAATCGCGATGTCGTGGACGACTTGCGCGCGAGCGCGCGCCGACGCTGCCCGCGGATGAAATCGAGCTAATACCGCAATGTGAACCGCCACCCGTCGCGCGCCTGTGAGCGCGTTGGCTTACGCACCATCAGATCTTCTCCAGGAACGCTTCG
>CAZSUE010000956.1:0-1244 GCA_964609045.1 uncultured archaeon
CCTGGCTTCTCCGCGTGAAGAGAACCCAGCAAAGAGAAGTACCAGAGCGCGAAATTGGAGGCGCACGCACCCGAGCCAGCACCTCTAGACCTGCCTCAGCACGCACCATCTGCTGAGAGACGTCGGGAACGACGCGCGCGGCCTGTCCAGCACCTCTAGACCTGCGTCAGCGCGCTCTACTGAGCCAGCTCGGGAACTTCTTGCGGTCCGTCCAGTGGAAGCCACATCGCGAACCCGAGGCGATCTGTATGTACTCCTTCGTCTGCAAAATGGAATGGATTGCTCCATCGATTCGCATCGCTGACCCGATAAAAGAGAGATTGACTTGATACTATACTAACGCCGAAACCATCTATACTCACCGCCGATGATCACGCCCTCGACCCGTATCTCGTCGTCGAAGACCACCAAGTCGGCGCGGTACCCCTCCGCGATGCGGCCGAGGTCACGCTCGCGCCCGATCGCCGCGGCGGGATAGGTCGCCGCCATGCGCAGCGCCTCGTCCAGCGCGATCCCCACCCGCTGGACGCAGTTCCGTACCGCGGTTGCCATATCGAGCGCGGACCCCGCCAGTCGGCCGCGCCGCGTCTCACATCGGCCCGCGCGATGCTGTGCGCGATACTGTATATCTCGCGTGCCGAGCGTGAAGGTTGTCTCAGGGGCTGGATTCCCCACTGGCGGCATGGCGTCGGTAACGAGTATGAGCCGCTCGCCCATCAGCCGCTTCGTCAGCTGCACGGTGGCGTCGTGGAGATGGTGCCCGTCGACGATCACGCCGGCGTGCACCGTTGGATTATCCAGTGCGGCGCCCACGAGCCCGGGCGCGCGCGACGCCAGTCCCGACATCGCGTTCCAGAGGTGCGTCACCAGCCTCACTCCGCGCTCGAACGCACCCATCGCCTCCTCATAGCTGCAACCGCTATGGCCGGCGGCGAGGGTCCAGCCTGCATCGAGCATACGCTCGCGCATCGGGCGCGGGACACGCTCCGGCGCGAGCGTCATGAGCGTCGGCATCCCTTCCGCTGCGGCCAGTAGTGCTGAGAGTTCCGTGCATCTGCATGGGCGGATTTGGTCTGCGTCGTGCACGCCACCATGCTCGGTAGCGAGGTACGGCCCCTCGAGATGGATCCCCAGCACACCCGAACGCGAGCTGCGCATCGCCGCGCGCGCCGCCTCTATCGCTGCGAGCATCGTCTCAAGCGGTGCAGAGAGCACGGTCGGATACAAACCGGTGGTCCCATAGC
>CAZSUE010000956.1:1254-1652 GCA_964609045.1 uncultured archaeon
TAGCGCCGATGCGCCATGGCCATCGCCGCAAGCGTCTCTTGCGTCGGGTCCGCAGTGTAGAGACGGCCGCCGCCGCCGTTGACCTGGATATCGATGAACCCCGGTGCGAGATGACGCCCGTCGAGGTCGATAGACTCGATAGCGCTTTCCGCCCCGAGTGCATCCTCATGGACCACCGCCGCCACCCGCTCGTTCTCCACGACCACGGCATGATCGGTGAGCCGCTCGCAGCCGGTGTGGATGCACGCGTTGATGAGTGCATATGGTCCTGATCGTGGTGCGGCGCATGCCAGTATCTCCACCTCCAAACAACGGCCGTTCGCAACCGGAAACGATCGAAAAAAGGGGCTCATTCTGTCCAGAATTTTCGCAATATAAACCCTTCGAATCTGCCTGCC
>CAZSUE010000957.1:0-1645 GCA_964609045.1 uncultured archaeon
GTGAGCATCGAGGGGTTCACACAGGACGCAATCGAAGCGCTCGAGGAATACGGGATCTATTACTCAGGCAAAGATGAGCTGAACGCGCTGCTGGAAGCGTTCGGGCTGCGAAGGATAGCGGTGTGATCATTGTATCGCGATGAAATGAAGCTTGAAAGATCAGCGCCTATCCTCACACGCGAGGGCGAAGGTGAAGCGGATCATGGATTGGGGACAGTGTTCGCCGCTTTCCCGGCCAAGAACCCGGCCAAGAACCCATACATAATTCCTCCACCGCGCGCATTAGATTAGTTTCTGAAGGACTGGCGCCTCCTCGAGCAAGACGGAGGGAACGGTCCCGATCCGACCCGACCACAGCGTTAAATACCGTATTGGCGATGAGAGGACTGATGCCGATCTCTAACCCCCTCGTCGATATCCCCGCCATCCCCGAGCAACCGCTGGCGTTCACCACCCCGAGGGGTGAGTTCGTCGACCGCCAGCGTATCATCGACGATCTCTACGACCTCGCCGGGTTGGGGCTCAAACCGTTCTCATCGAATATGGCCATCATCGGCCCGCGGAGGATCGGAAAGAGCGCCATCGTCGAGCGGCTCTATAACGAGCTCTGGTCACATCAGCGCGAAGTCGTTCCGCTCTTTTTCTCGTTTCGCACCTATGAGGGGAGATCTGCACTGGATACATTGACACGAATGGGTCAGGCGTTCGTGACCCAATATCAGAGCTTCGAGGATGGCCTGAGCGATGTTCGAACGCAACGCCAGCCACTCGAAGAGGCATTCGAACAAGCACGAGCCGACGGTGATGCGGGGTTGGAGAAAGCGTTGGCACGCTACTTGAACGCGGTCGAGCTCGGCAGCGAGATCGATATCCTCGAGACGCTCGCCGATATCCCGCGCACGATCGCGGATACGAACGATTGCGCCATCGCCGTCTTCCTCGACGAGTTCCAAGTGATCACCCAGATGCTCGATCGCGACAAAGAGATAACGGACCTGCGCGCCACTTTCAAAGACTCGGTCGAAAGCCCGCGCTGTAATTTCTTTATTACCGGCAGCGCGGTGACGATCATGCGCGAACGGATCATCGGCCGCGGCCCGCTCTTCGGGCGGTTCACCCGCATGCATATCCCACCGCTCGAGCAGTACTGGGGTATCGAGCTGGTGCGTAAGCTGGCGCGGATCCTCGAGATCGAGATGGGCGAAGAACTCGCAGCGTATCTCGTCGAGTATACGAATGCGCAGCCGTATTATATCCACTGCTTCATGAAACAGCTTCACCGGATACTCATGGCCGCTGGGAAGCGAGAGGCGACCCGCGATCACCTCTCTTCGGCGATCAGCGCGGAGGAGACCGCGGGCGAGTTGAGCAATTTCTTCGACCAGCTCCTCTGGGATTTCGTCCAGCATTATAAGCCGATCGCATGGTCGGTGCTCGGGTTCATCGCGAGTTACGACGAGGAGCGGCCGATCGATCATGGGACGCTCTATCGGTTCCTCGACGAGCTTAAAAACGAGGTGCCATGGCTCGCGAAATACGCCGAGCTGGAGACGGCGACCCAAATGCTTGCGGACCTCACCGAAGCGGATATCCTCCGTGTGAACGGCTTTGGCAACTCCATGACCGGCCCCTATCGGTTCGGAGA
>CAZSUE010000958.1:0-1638 GCA_964609045.1 uncultured archaeon
GCGGTGGATGCCAGCATTAGCGCGTTTGCGAGCGCCCTCCTCACGCTGTAGATGTGTTGCTCTAAAAGTGAGAATGGAGCCGCTACTCGATCCTTTTCCAGATCGTACCCTCATGCCCGTCCTCGAGGACGATGCCCTGCGCGCAAAGGTCGTCGCGGATCGCATCCGCACGCGCCCAGTCCTTCTCGGCGCGTGCCGTGGCGCGCAGCTGGATAAGGATCTGTACGACGCCGTCCAGTGTCTCGTGCAGCCCCTCGTCCACCGCCGCGTGGTGGGTGCCGAAGAGCCCGAGCACCACGCCGGTGTCGGCAAAGAGGTCGAGGCCGTGCTTCAGCGCCACCGCGCTCATCTCCTGCGGCGTATGGTCGGCGAGGTATTTGTTCGCGAAGGTCGCGAACTCGAACAGCTCGGCCAGCGCATCGCGGGTGTTGAGATCGTTATCCATGGCCTCGAAGAACCGCGTTCGCGTCTCGTCGACGGCGGTGACGAACGCATCGTCCTCTTCCATATCGTCGGCCTCGTCGCCGTCCTCCCCTTCGGCTGCGCGCCGATCGAGGTACGATGCGAGCTTCGTCTCCACATTCTTGAGCCGGAGGTAAGCTTGTTTCGCCTCCTCGAGCCGGCTATGGTCGAAATCGATGGGCTTGCGATAATGCGTATTGACGAGATAGAACCGCACCACTTCCGGCGCGTACGCTTCGAGCACCTCGCGGATGGTGAAGAAATTACCGAGCGATTTCGACATCTTCTCGCCGCGCACATTGAGGAACCCGGTATGGAACCAGTACTTCACGAACGGTTTCTTGCCCGAGTACGCTTCTGCGATGGCGATCTCGGCCTCGTGATGCGGAAAGATGAGATCGCGCGCGCCGCCGTGGACCGTGTACTGGTCGCCGAAATAGGTATTGGTGATGGCGGTGTCCTCGATATGCCACCCCGGTCGCCCCTCGCCCCATGGGCTCTCCCAGCTCGGCTCACCCGGTTTTTTGGCTTTCCAGAGCGCAAAATCCATCCCGTCGCGCTTGTGCGGGTCCTCCACCCGCATCCCCTCTTGCAGTTCGTCGATCTTCTGGCCGGAGAGCTTCCCGAAATCGTCGAACTTCTTGATACTGAAATAAACATTTCCGCCGCTCGCGTACGCATATCCGCGCTCGATGAGCACTTCGATCTGGTGGATGATACGGGCCACATGTTCCGTGGCCTTGCCGTAAAAATTGACCGTATTCACGCCGAGCCGCGCCATGTCCTCGAGAAAGAGTGCGAAGTTCTCATCGGCGAGCGTCTTCACGCTGATATCGCGACGATCGGCGCGTGCGATCATCTTGTCGTCGATATCGGTCACATTCATGAGATAGAAGACGGTATGACCCTTCGAGCGGAGATAGCGCACGATCACATCGAAGGCGACATAGGTCCGAGCATGGCCGAGATGCGAATGATCGTAGACGGTGGGGCCGCAGACGAAGAAATTGATGCGATTGTTCTCGGGTTTCTCGAATACCTCTTTCATACCGGTGAGTGTGTTATAGACTTCCAGGGTCACTGCTATCCCTCGGGGTGCGGCCCCCGCCAGGTGCGGGGGGGAATCTGATATGGGTGGGGATTGATTCGAGGTTTTAAAAGGTATCGAATTCAGGG
>CAZSUE010000959.1:0-1627 GCA_964609045.1 uncultured archaeon
CCGTGCGCGCGGTCATATCGATGTCGAGCGCGCCGCACCCGACGATGCAGCATTTGCCCCACCCGCGCGCGACGAGCGCTGCGTGGCTGGTCATGCCGCCGCGCGCGGTGAGGATCGCCGCCGCCGCGTGCATGCCGTGCACATCTTCCGGACTGGTCTCGGCGCGCACGAGGATGACCTCGTCCTCCTCGTCGGCCTTCGCCACGGCGTCGTCGGCGGTGAGTACGATCCTCCCATAGGAGCCGCCGGGGCCCGCGGGGAGCCCGGTGGCGAGGATGTCGACCTTGCGCTCCGCCTCGGGGTCGAGCATGGGATGGAGCAGCTCGTCGAGCTGTGGCGGTTTGATCCGCAATAGGGCCTCCTCGCGTGTGATGAGCCCCTCGTTGGCCATGTCCGTTGCCATGCGTACCGCGGCGGCGCCGGTACGCTTCCCGGTCCGCGTCTGGAGGATGTAGAGTTCGCCGTCCTGGATGGTGAACTCGATATCTTGCATATCGGTATAGTGCGCCTCGAGCCGGTCCCGGATCTCGACGAGCTGGCTGTAGATCTGCGGCATCGCCTCTTCCAGCGTGGGGAGGTCCTCGTTCATCTCGCGGCGGCTGTCGTCGTTGAGCGCGAACGGCGTGCGGATACCGGCGACGACATCCTCGCCCTGGGCGTTGATGAGCCACTCGCCGTAGAACACATTCTCGCCCGTGGCGGGGTCGCGGGTGAACGCCACGCCGGTGGCGGAGTTCTCGCCCATGTTCCCGAACGCCATGGCCTGGACATTGACCGCGGTGCCCCATTGGTCGGGGATGCCCTCGATGCGGCGGTACTCCACGGCGCGCTTGCCGTCCCAGGATGCGAACACGGCGTCGATGCCGCCCCAGAGCTGCTTTTCCGCATCGTCGGGGAACGGCTCGCCAAGCACCTTCTCGACCGTCTCTTTATAGCGCGCGATGATCTGTTTCAGGTCGTCCGCCGTCAGCTCGGTATCGCTCTCGTAGCCCTGCGCGTTCTTATATTCGTGGAGATAGGCCTCGAGCTGTTCGCGGATGCCCTCGCCCTCCTTCGGTGCGAGTCGCTGGCCCTTTTCCATGACGACATCGGCATACATCGTGATGAGGCGACGATAGGCGTCATATGCGAACCGTTCGTTGCCGGTCTTCTCGATCAGACCCTCCAGTGTCTTGGAGGTGAGCCCGATATTGAGCACCGTCTCCATCATCCCGGGCATGGACTGGCGCGCGCCGGAGCGGACCGAGACGAGCAGCGGGTTCTCGGGGTCGCCATACTTCTGCCCCATCTGTTTTTCGACCACCTTCATCGACTCCTCCACCGTCTTCTTGACGCCCTCGGGGTATGTCTCGTCGTGCGCGGTATAATAGGTACAGAGTTCGGTGGTGAGCGTGAAACCCGGTGGCACCGGTATGCCGATGTTGCTCATCTCCGCGAGATTGGCGCCTTTCCCGCCGAGGAGGTTCTTCATCTCGGCAGCGCCCTCGGAGAATAGGTAGACATATTTCGGTCGATCGTCCGTTATTTCTGTCATAGGTTCACCTCTAATATTTCGAATTCGCAATAGGGCGGGGCTATTAATAGTTGCGCCCTCTGCGGTACGTAACCTACCAGAGACGGAGCGCAA
>CAZSUE010000960.1:0-1625 GCA_964609045.1 uncultured archaeon
GAGGTGTAGAAAATGTCAATGGAAGAAGAACGGATCTCGTACCATCCATCGGTACGCAAAGTCTACGAACGGATCAAGAGCGACGGCATGAACAATATCTGGGACCGCTACGAGGCGCAAGGGCTCGGCAGCGACCCCGATCGACGCTGCCCGTTCTGTATGGGCGGCGTACGATGCGACCTTTGCTCCAACGGACCCTGCCGCGCCAATGTCGAACAAGACAAGCGCGGCGTCTGCGGCATTACCGGCGACGGGATGGCCATGCGCATGATGGTGCTGCGCAATATCATGGGCGCGTCGACCTACCATTACCATACCGACCAGACCATCAAAACGCTCCGCGCCACGGCGAAAGGGACCACGCCGTTCGAGATAAAGGAGACGGAGAAACTGCGCGCGTTCGCCCAGCGGCTCGGGCTCGACACCTCGCTTTCAGAGATCGAACTGGCGTTACGGCTCTGCGATCGCGTCGAGGAGGATTTCAACCGCCCGCACGACGATCCGTCGCAGATCGTCGCCGCACTCGCACCCCAGGAGCGGCAAGCGCGCTGGAAGGAGCTCGGGATATTCCCCGGCGGCATCTACAGCGAGATGATGTACGCCACGAGCTCGTGCCTCACCAACGTCGACGGGTACTATGTCTCCCTCGCACTCAAGGCGATGCGGCTCGGCGTCGCCATGGCGTACCAGAGCCAGATCGTGACCGAGTATCTCCAGGATGTCCTTTTCGGCATCCCACGGCCGCATACCATGCGCGTCGACCTCGGCGTGCTCGATCCCGACTATGTCAATATCCTCCCCAACGGCCACGAGCCGTTCCTCGGGTTCGCCATGGTCGATACCGCTCGACAGGAAGAATGGCAACAGAAAGCGCGCGACGCCGGCGCGAAAGGGCTGCGCGTCATCGCCAATATCGAGACCGGGCAGGAGATGATCCAGCGCTGGGAGATGGACGATGTCTTTTACGGCTATACCGGCAACTGGATCATGCAAGAGGCCGTACTCGCCTCCGGGTGCGTCGATCTCTTCGCAGCAGATATGAACTGCTCCATGCCCGTCGATCCGCTCTATGCCGAGAAATACCACTTCAAGCTCATACCGGTGAGCGATCTCGTCGCGTTCGAAGGCATCGATGAGCGGATGGACTATCTTCCCGAGGCCGCGCGGGAGCAATCGGAACAGCTCGTAGAGATGGCGATCGAGAATTTCAAAACGCGCCACGATACGATCGAGGCGGTGCCCGATCTCCCCACCGGCGAAGCGCTCGTCGGGTTCTCCACCCAATCTATCGTGGAGGCGCTCGGTGGCACGCTCGAGCCGCTCCTCGACGCACTGAAGAACGGAACGATCCGCGGTATCGCCGGGCTCGTATCATGCACCACACTCCGCGATAGTGGGCAAGATTCACATAGCGTGCGCGTCGCAGAGGAATTGATCGAGCGGGATATACTGATCCTGTCCATGGGCTGCGGCAACGCCGCCATGCAAGTGGCCGGACTCTGCTCGCCAGCGGCTGCAGCGAAAGCGGGCCCTGGGCTGAAAGCGCTCTGCGAGCAGCTCGCCGTACCGCCCGTGCTCAGCTTCGGGACATGCACCGATACCGGCCGGCTCGCAGACCTCCTCGC
>CAZSUE010000961.1:0-1624 GCA_964609045.1 uncultured archaeon
AGACTGGCACAGCAAATGGAGGACCTGCCGCGCTTGGATGGGTAGGTCCGCCGCCGGTCTTTTGCGGGTATCTGTGTGCGGGAGTGCGTGAGTGAGTGAGTGCCGCCGTTCGCGCGCGATCGAGCGATGCGGGACGGAACGCTGGCCCACCAAATCGAACAGTGCAAATTGGATCAGGGCCGAGAGCGGGCCGTGACCGCGCTCGGCGGGTTCCATCCTCACTTCACTCTCTCATGTCGGCGGCGCGGGTGGCTGCTCGCGCCGATATTTCTCGCGCTCGGCGACGGGGACGGTAGCGTCGAACCCGAGCTTCGTCATGATCCCATCGTCGCCGCTGGGGTCTAACGACGATCCCTTCACATGCTTGAAGATATGCAGGTCACGGTACGCTTGGAACCGTGTTGCAACGGCGAACTCTATCGATTGTGGATCGTCGACGTCGATATCGTCGTCGACGATCACGAGGTGTTTCATCGAGGTGTGCCCCGCCATGGCGCGCTCGATGGCGCGGCGGCCGTCGTCGTCGTGCGCTTTCGTGATCGAGACCGCACCATGCAGCCACGAGCAACCGCCGGGGGTGAGCCGGACGCCGTTCACCGTGGTCACCGTGCTCACCTGCTCGTAGATCGTCGCCTCGCGCGGCAGCCCCATGAGGAGGAAATGCTCGCGACCGCCGGGGAGGAGTGCGTGGAAGATCGGCGCGTCGCGGTGATAGATACGGTCGATCTCGACGATGGGCTGCGTACGCACGATATCGTAGGTACCGGTGATATCGACGAACGGGCCTTCGGGTGCCGTTGCGGCGGTGAGCCGACCTTCGAGGACGTACTCCGCATCGGCGGGGACACGAACACCGTTGGGCAGTTCGAAGACGGCGAGCGGCTCATCATGCGTAGCGCGGAGGATCGCGGACGCGATCTCGAGCTCATCGGTCTCATAATCCGTGGAGACGGCGCCGGCGAGGAGCGCGGCGGGGTTGACGCCGATGGCGATACCGATAGGCAACTCCTCGGGGAGCGTCGCTTCGTACATCTGGTGGAGATGGCGCGGGACCAGGCGGATGCTCATGCTCCTCGCGTTGCGGACCATGCAACGATGGAACGACATGTTCCGCACCCCGTCGCGTTCTGCGGTGACCACTGCGGAGGTGAGATAAGGGCCACCGTCTTTGGGGAAGTAGGTGGGGATGGGGAGCGCTTGCAGGTCGAGTGCGTTGTCATCGATCTGGTTGGCCGTAAACGGCGCATCGCCGACGGCCACCCTTTCCACTGGCGCAGGTGCTGCGATCGCGTCGAGAAGCGTGGGGATGAGCGCGTCGCGGTCGATGCCCAACGCATCCGCCACACGGTCGTGCGTGGACCAGAGGTTGCCGATCACCTGCGCGCCGTCCACATCGTCGAAGAGGAACGGTTCGGTCTGGTGATAGTAGAGATGACGGGTGAGCTCCTGTTTCTTATCCACCGGCTCGTCTATCCTGTTTGGTTCGATCGTATGAAGAAAACTGCGCATATCCATGGTGCGGGTCCTCCTTTCGCTCTCAGTGGCCGTGGTCGTGGTCGTAGTTATGGTCGTGGTCGTGGTCGTAGTTATGGTCGTGGTCGTGGTCGTAGTTATGGTCGTGGTC
>CAZSUE010000962.1:0-1614 GCA_964609045.1 uncultured archaeon
ACTGTATCGGGCGCGACATCACCGAGCGGCGGCGTGCAAAAAAGGAACTGCGCGAGAGCGAGCGGCGGTCGAAGGAGGCGCAGCGTGTCGCGAAGCTCGGGCACTGGGAGCTCGACCCCGACGTGGCTACGCCGAGCTGGTCGGAGGAGATCTTCCATATCTTCGGGCTCGATCCCGCTGACGGTGAGCCGAGCTTCGCCGACCACGAACAGTGGATCCATCCGGATGACTGGCCGGTATTGAACGGTGCGGTCGCCGCCGCCAGTACGGACGGGACACCGTTCGACATCGAGTTCCGCATCGTCCGCCCCGACGGCGAAACCCGCTGGATGCATGCGATCGGTACGACCAACCGGGCGGCGGACGGGTCGATCGCCACTGTGTTTGGCACCGCGCAAGATATCACCGAGCGCAAACGCGCCGGGGAGGAGTTGCGAGAGGCGAAGAACCGTTATCAGCGCCTCCTCGAAAACTCGCTCGTCGGCATCTGGATCGCAACGCTGGAGGGCGAGATCATCGAAACCAACGAAGCCTTCGCTCAGATCCTCGGCTATACGCAAGCTGAGCTTAGGGATATCTCTGTGCTCGATTCGTACGAGGATCTGGAGGACCGGCGAAGGATCCGTGAATGTATTGCAAAAGAGGGTGAAGTGATGGACTTCGAAACGAGATTGAAGCGAAAAGACGGTACGGCAGTCGATGTAGTCCTCAATATCTCCACCGTCGAGATCGAGGGGGAGCCGTATTACCATACGGCATGCCTCGACATTACCGAGCGCGAGCGCGCCATGGAGAAGGTGCGTTGGCTCAGCGCCGCCGTTGAGCAATCGATCGAAGGGTTCGTCATCACCGATAGTGTAGGAAGGATCACCTATGCCAATAGGATGATCAAAACGCTCTATGGCTATCGGGCGAATGAATTGATGGGGAGGTCGTTCTTCTTGCTCAACGCCGACCACGCCGAAAACGCGCGTATCGAGCACCGATTCTTAGAGGACGGGTATTGGTTCGGCGAAGCGACGCAGCAACGCAAAGACGGCACGCGCTTTTCCGCACTCCTCTCGCTTTTCATGTTACGCGATGCCGCGGGCGATGTGGCCGGTGCTGTCGCATCGGTGCACGATATCACCGAACGGAAGGGGTGGGAAAAGGCGCTTCGTCGAAGTGAGCGACTCCTTCAGGAGACGCAGCGGTTCACGAAGGTCGGTGGTTGGGAGTTTGATGTGCGGAGGGGGCGCATGACCTGGACGGAGGAGGTCTATCGCATCCATGGTGTGGAAAAGGGCGTCTATGATCCCAGCGACCTGGACCGGAATTTGGGATTCTATGGAATCGAAGATCGCGCACGGATCGAGGAGGCGTTCCAAACGGCTGTAAGCGAGGGGGCAGCGTATGATCTCGAAGCGCGCTTCATCAGTGCAAGCGGCGAGCGGCGGTGGATACGCACGGTGGCTCATCCGGTGATCGTTGACGGCGCGGTGGGACGCGTCATCGGCAATATCATGGACATCACCGACCGCAAACGCGTGCAATCGGAGCGTAAGGAACTTCGCGCACAGCTCGTCCATGGCCAGAAGCTCGAGAGTATCGGCACGCTCGCGTCCGGTGTGGCGC
>CAZSUE010000963.1:0-1609 GCA_964609045.1 uncultured archaeon
GGTTCACCCTCGCCACCCTCTCCCCCACCGCCACCGCCACCAGCGCCCCCGTCATCGTCATCGTCATCGTCATCGTCACCCACCACCGCGCAACCGCGACCGGAAGGGGATGGTCGCACAACCGAAATGAGCCATCCCACGACTACCCAACGCTCGACGAACGCACCCTCGTATCGTTCAGCCGCGCCGCATGGGTCAACATCGCGCCAGCGCGAGGGCGCATCGGTACCGTCCCCACGCCGCCAACCGCTGGCCGAAGCAGCCGTCGGGTTCGCCCGCGCGCATCTGGTCTACGAGATAAAAGTGAGAAACCCCACCGCGATCGCGTTCGGCGATCTGACCATCACTCCCACGGTAACGGGCACGAGCGCGCTCCTCGACCAGTCGCAAAAACATCTCGCCATCCTTCGCCCCGACGACCGACGGACGGTGCGGTTCACCCTGCGCCCAGGAAACGAGGTAGGGCGACTTGATATCACCAGCACGATCCGCTATTACGATACCGAGGCCAATCGATACGACGAGCTGGCGATCGACGGGATCGGTGCGGCGTTCGTCACTCCGACGCTCCATCTCGTCGAGATCGATCAAAATACCTGGCGTTCTGTTACCAGCGAGCTCCATTCGGTCTCGGAGACGATCGAGGAGATCGAGATCGACGCGCATACGCTCTTCGATATCGTCACGGAATGCGTTCGCGGGCTGAACATGGATATGGTCTTTACAAAGCATTCCGGCGACAGCCGGTTCGTCCGCGCCATCGCGATGTTCTATGCCGAGGATGAGGACGGTGCCCGGTTCGCGGTCCAGACCGAGGTGATCGGCGGCATCAAGCGCTCCAAGCTGTTGCTCAGCGCATATGGCGAGACGGAAGCTACGCTTGCGGGGTTCTACCACGCCCTGCTCAACGAGGTCCAGAAACGACTCGACATCGGCAAGTATATCCAGGAAACGGTGCTCGTCCAGCATATCAGCGAATATGTCGCGGACGAGAAACTGGAGATCACGGACTCGGTAGTCCAGCGCTCGAAGCTTCCCTAAGAAAGGAAGGAAAGAGTGAGGGGTGAAGTGTGAAGTGCGAAGTGCGAAATGGCGATGAGGGGAAGTAGCTTTCAGCCATAGAAGATGAAGATCCAAGTGGGTTCATCTGGTGCCATTTCGGCGATCTGACCGGGCCGTTACTCCTATTGGTGGCTGACCGAGAACTCATGCGTGGCCGAGCCTATAGTTATGCGTTATAATGTAACAATTTCACACCCCGATATTTTGTCATACTTTCCGAAGGGGGTCGAAATTTTGCACTTATCGCAGAAAACCGTAGCGCGGAAATCACCGCAGGTGTTTCAGTGGCTTGCCGGGATGAAGGAGCTATTGTTTCAGGTGAGGCAAATTCAGCAGAATCGGTCCCTATGGGCTGCGTCTCGTAGCATCGTAGATGCAAGGGATGCTGCCGTGGAACGGAGTGGAACGTGGCCGATTCTGCGAACGCTGTGACAATTTCGAACCTCTCTAGAAAGTCTGACAAAGTGTCGAGGTTCTCAATTGTAACATCATGAAAAACAATCGGGGGTGGGGCGGCCCCCATTCCCCCGTCGCGCCATTCCTCGCT
>CAZSUE010000964.1:0-1603 GCA_964609045.1 uncultured archaeon
CGCCGGTGGTGCCCGCACAATACCAATTATATCTCTGTAAAGAACTCCTCGACGGTGCTGCAAAGGACGAGACCGCGACCTTAGAAGTTGGCACGGGCACCCTCACCTTCGGCGACGAGACGAAGCGGGGAGGGCCGTTACGGATACTGATGCGCATCCTCGGCAGGATCGGACCGCGCATCGCGGCCAATGTACACTATAACCCCATTGTCGAGGCGCTCGGCGAGCCGAAACGTCCCGACTATCTCTCCGCCGAGCAAGAAGAATAGATGAAGACAACCCGGACTTCGAATATCGAACGACATCCGCACAGCAACAGAAGGTGATGGACTGCTTCTATTGACCGAGACCGACGATACACCCGATACCAACGATCGACCGCCACGACCGCAGCGCAAGACGCGGGAGACGAGAACAAAAAACCGAGATCGACCGCGGCGCCGTGTGCGGAGCTTCTACATCGTCGACTTCCACCACCACATGGGCAAAGAGGAGAATGTCAAGAACCTCCAGCCGAGCTCGCCGGACGGATCGTTCAATTTTTTCCGGTTCGTGCTCCATGGGACGCCGTACAAGAACGGGGTGCTGAAGGAACTGGCCGAGAATCCAGACGAATACCGGTTCGTTCGCCCCGCGGGTGAGGAGAATGTGCTCACCTACGATCGCTACCTGCGCCCCTTCACCGACCTCTCGGCCGCACTGGGCGGCAAAGACCTCGCCAAGCTGTTCGAGGATACGTCCATTGTCGATCAGACCGTCGTCTTCCCCATGCGCGACATCTACCGCGAACGCGAGCTGAGGCATTATCAGACCAAGAATGCAGAGACACCGCTCTACGCCTATTCGAACGACCGCATCGCGCGCGTGGTCCAACGCTACCCCAACTCGCTCCGGCTCATCGGGTTCGGGCGGGTCAAGCCCACGGACGAAGGTGCACTCGAGGAGGTCGACCGACTTGTCACCGAACGCGGCCTTCGCGGGATCAAGGTCCACCCCAAGAACGACGGGTTCGAGATCGCTGGATCCACGCTCAAGCAGTTCTTCATCCGCTCTGCGCACTATCGCGTCCCGGTCATATTCCATACCTCGTTCCTCACCGAAGTAGAGAAGATATACGATACGGTCAACGCTGCCGTGGCGGATATGATCGCCGAGCATCTGGAAACGCATCCTCCCGAGCGACCCGCATATACCGCTCTCTTCCAGAAACTAAGCGGCCTCAAGATCGTCATCGGGCACTGTGGGTGGCACACCTCCCAAGAGCTGTTTGGTTATCTTGCGCACCCCAATATCTACGGCGAGATCGCGGGCATCAAGGGTGAGAATGTGCATCGGTTCTGCACTGAGGCGCTCCAATACTTCGATATCAACCGCTTCTACACCGAGACGCTCTCCGACCTCGCACCGCGCTGGGCGCTCGACGAGACCGCACTCCAGACGCTCTACGAGCCGATACTCAGCACGCGCTGGTCCAATAAAGTGATGTTCGGGACCGATTACCCGTTCCTCGACCAGAACCAGGCCATCGACGTCCTCCTCACGCTCTTTCGGAAAGATTTTGTCGGCACGGCGCTCGATATCCAGAACTTCCTCGCACACACCG
>CAZSUE010000965.1:0-1601 GCA_964609045.1 uncultured archaeon
GCCATCACCACCATTGCCAGCCGTAACACTCGCGTTCGAGATATCGTAGGTCAGCCCGGCGAGATCGCGCAATGCCACGCTCAACGCACACGCGTCGCCGCGCTGATACGAGAGGAGATGATCCGCCGGCTCCACCAGCGCGGAAAACGAACTATTGCGTGCGTACCGGAGCCTGAACGCGCCGATCGTGCCGCCGCCCGCATCCACCTCCAGCAGCTCGTCGGTATGCTCCACCGTCACATTCCGCGGCAAATCCTCCACGGCGATATGCATCGCCTCACCGGTTGCATGATCCACGACGGCGAGATCGAGCGCGCCCAGCGACGAACTTGCGCGATACTCCACGCGCCCCGCACTGCCTCCGCCCGACCTCTGCCCCGCGCCATCCCCGCCACCCGCTGTGGCTGTAGACGCTGCGGCGAAATCCATCGTAAGCCTCCGCGGCAATGCCTCGAGGCGCATCCGACCCAGCACCGACCCGCGCCGATAGAAGAGTTCGAACGCGTCGCCGCCGTCCATCTCCAGAGAGTAACGATCGTCGGAGGTAACGGTCAAATTCAGCATCAGGAGGTTCGAAACGCTGCCATAGATCTGATCGGACGCGTTCGAAAGCGAGAACGCGATCCGCT
Organism: uncultured archaeon; assembly: GCA_964609045.1. Taxonomy (GTDB): domain Archaea; phylum Thermoplasmatota; class Penumbrarchaeia; order CAZSUE01; family CAZSUE01; genus CAZSUE01. The sequence continues at coordinate 630 of CAZSUE010000965.1, forward strand.
CGATCGCCGAATCGCACTGGAGGTGGACCGAGCAACGATGCACCTCACCATCGGCGCCGCCCTGTTCGCTACCAGCGCCGGTCCTACCGATCAAACTGTTCACCAAACCGTTGGATTCGAGCATCCGGACGATGGAGTAGATCATATCCTGCAAGAATTCGGCCGAGCCGTTCGTTCCATCATCACAGCCCGCTCCGGCTCCGCCCGCCGCGCCGCCTGCATCGGACGGATCGGTCATCTGCAGCGTCACCGACCGCGGCAATCCCTCCATCGTCACCGCGGTGTATTGGTCCGGGCGCTGCGCGGCGAACCGCAGCGACTGCACCGGCTCCGACCCCTTGTAGCTCAACATTTTCGCGTCCAGCTCCATCGTCACCTCCCCCGGGAGCCTCGACGCACGCGCGCCCAATGTCTGGTTCGAATCGACATAGATGAACCTGAACGGTCGATCGGTATCACTCGACATCGTGAACCCGCCGCCCTCGGGCGCCACATCGAGCTCGATGCCGCGCAGACCGTAGAGCCGGCCGCTGATCGCAAGCTGCGTCAGATCGTCCAATGTATTCTCCTCATTATCCAGCGCGAGATAGTTCTCCGGTGTGCTGAGATAATCACCGTCGCTCATCGCGAACGCGATCTCGCCCATCGGTGCGTTGAACGCGGCCCGAAAGAGGTTCGACGACGGGAACGCTTCCGATCCACACCCAGATAGCGGGCTCACCACATCGCCGAACATCGAGCCGATATACGCAAGCTGCGCGAACGCGTTCACCATATCGGTGAGAAAGAAGGTGGACCGGTTCCCGACCAATGGTGTGGAGAACACCGACCCCGTAACCTCCACCACCGTGGGTAACGAGGATATATTGACGAGCACCGCACGCCCGTCGAGGTCGCCCACGAGATCGATGTGCTCGAACGGTACCGAGCTCTCCAGCCGCAGCCCGCTCCGGTTCTTCTCGAACGCCAGCT
>CAZSUE010000966.1:0-1584 GCA_964609045.1 uncultured archaeon
CGCGACGCTCGGGATCACGTTCGAGCGGTTCGCGGCGTTGGGCCAAACGGATCGCGAGGAGGCGCAGCAGCAGTTCTCCATGGCGATCTTTGCGTTCCGCGCCACCGCATACGCCAACGCGGTCAGCGAACTGCACGGCGAGGTCTCACGTGCGATGTGGAGCCATAACTGGCCCGAGGTGCCCATCGAGGAGGTACCCATCGAGACGGTCACCAACGGTGTCCATCATCTTTCGTGGGTCTCGAAGGATATGGCGGAGCTGTTCGATCGGTACCTCGGTTTGCGATGGATCGGCTGCCTCCCGAAACAACGCGTCTGGGACCGCATCGACACGATCCCGGACGAGGAGCTCTGGCGGACCCACGAACGGCGCAGGGAACGCCTCGTCGCGTTCGTGCGACATCGGCTCGTCGAGCAGCTTGCGACCCGTGGCGAATCGAAATCGGCGATCAATGCGGCGAAGGGTGTGCTCGATCCCGAAGCGCTCACCATCGGCTTTGCACGACGGTTCGCGTCATATAAACGCGCCACATTGATCATGCGCCACCCCGAACGGCTGGGGAAACTTTTGACCGATCGCAATAGACATATCCAGCTCATCTTTGCGGGAAAGGCGCATCCGCACGACCGAGGGGGGAAGGAGCTGATCCGGAGCATCGTTCATTTTGCACAGGACGAGCGCTATCGCCGTCATATCGTATTTCTCGAGGATTATGACATGAACATCGCGCGCTACATGGTGCAGGGCTGTGATATCTGGCTCAACACCCCGCGCCGTCCCAACGAGGCCAGTGGCACCAGTGGGATGAAAGCGGCAGCGAACGGTGTGGTGAACCTCAGTGTGCTCGACGGGTGGTGGGCGGAGGCCTACGACCAGACGAACGGCTGGGCCATCGGTCGCGGTGAGGAATATCGCCCCGACGAGGTGGAGCTCCAAGATCAGATCGAAGCGGAGGCGTTGTATCATCTCCTCGAGACCGAAGTGATACCGCTCTTTTACGACCGCGGCATCGACGGTCTGCCGCGCAACTGGACCAAACGCATGAAGTCGTCCATGCGAACCATCTGTCCACGGTTCAATACCAATCGCATGGTCATGGAATATACCGAACGATTCTATATGCCCGCAATGAAACGGTTGGACCATCTTCTGGAAAACGGGGTGAAGAAGGGTCGTGCGTTCGCGGCATGGAAGCGGCGGGTGGAGAAGGAATGGCCACAAGCGGCGATCGAGCGTGTTTCCAGTTCGGATGGACGACAGCTCACGGTAGGTGACGAGTTGAAGGTCGAGGCGGTCGTGCGTCTGGGCAACCTCACCCCTGGCGATGTCGCCGTGGAGATCTATCACGGTGTGGTCGACCCCGACGAGAATACGATCACGAACGGTGAGACGCTGCCGATGTTCGTTGCGGAGGATGACCAGACGCGCGTTAATACGGGCGATAGAGGTGAGACGACGGCGAGCGCGCCCGTGTCTGTGCCTGCATCTGCATCTGCACCTACATCTGCAACTGCACCTACATCTACATCTACATCTACATCTACATCTGCACCTGTACCTGCGCAAAAAGGTGTCTATCAGTT
>CAZSUE010000967.1:0-1582 GCA_964609045.1 uncultured archaeon
GAGAACATTGTGACTCTTCCAATATTCAGCAGAATAGGTCTCGTAAAGAATTCGAATTCGCGTCCATACCGATCATTTGGCAATAGATATTATCTATACGCCCCGGCCGGCGCTCGATGCCGAGCGATCTGGGCACGATCATGCTGCACTCGGCTCTTCTGCGATCATCAAAACATTGCGGATCAGATCCTCGTTTGCGATACGGTAGGCAACGCGCTTGCCCTTCCTCCGTTTCTCGATGATACCGCTATCCACGAGCCGTTTCGCGTGCCAGTTCACCGTGCTCGGATGGAGCTCGAGATGATCTGCCACCCGTTTCTGGCTCGTATCCGGGTGATCGAGGACGAACCGCACGATATCGCGCGCAGTACTGTTCTTGAGCGGCGCCAATAGCTTGCTGTAGCTCTTACCGCCGGTGAGGCGCCGGAACTGGTCGCCGTTGATGAAGTAGCGTTTGTATTTGTTGCCTTTGTGATGGACGATCCTATCTTCCTTTTCGAGCACATCGAGATGATAGGTCGTGCTCGAGGGCGAGAGATCGAACTCGTGCATGATACCCGAAAGATGCTCGCCGGGGTTGTGCTTGATGTATTCGTACATATCGAGCCGGATCCCTTCGAGCGAATGCTGCGTCTGCACCTGCTGGACGAGTGCGATCACACCGAGCGCGACGAGGAGCGCAACGACGAGGAGCGCGGAAAAAAGGACGAACCCTCGGTCTCCGGTGAGCGCTCCCAACCAATTTTTCGCCCCCTCACCCGCGTCATTTTCCGTATCTATGCCCGTGGGCGTACCGCTCTCATCTCCGCTACCGTCGTCGCGCTCGTTTCGCTCCTCGTCTTTCTCGGAACCGGAACCGGAACCGCCACTGAAAACGGGGCTCTGCTGCAAGTCGTCCTCATCGTCGAGATCGCCGTCATCGATAGGCACTTCCTCGTTGCCCGGCTCTACGCGCGCGGTCTCTACCGGATAGGACGGCCAATCGCGTTCCCTCCAATAGCTGCCGTTCGTTGTCCACCCTGCAGAACCGTTGAGCGCCTCCGGATCGCTCCATGCCGGAGGAGATACACCATGTTCGTTGCTCTGATCGTACGAGAAGTTCCGCAATTGCCAGTACTCGCAACAGGCGCGCTGGCTGAGGCCGAGCGTGGCCGCATCGAGCTCCTCGGTCGGTCGTTGGTCGAGCCATTGAACCGCACGATCGACCGCGGCGGTGATAGTGGCGTTCTCGTACCCGAGCGTCGCGAGGACCACCCAACCGGTTGTCCATGCAAGCTCCGCGCCGGTACCGTTCCCGAACGATCCATTCCCGTTCTGGCTCTCAACGAGCGCGACGCTCTCCTCCAGCATCTCCGCTGCGAGAAACCGGAGGGTGAAGATCGACTGTGCGGAGTCGAGCATGGTGGGCCAGAGCCCATCACCCGCGCGCTGCGCGTCGGACCACTGGGTGACACGCTCGCCCATGGTGGCGTTCAGCCCGCCGGAGACCGAGAGCGCTACGACCGCCAGCGTGGTCGTGGCGATACCGCCGGGCCAGTGCCCGGACGGCTGCTGCTGTTCCTGGTCGGCATCAAGCTCGACA
>CAZSUE010000968.1:0-1569 GCA_964609045.1 uncultured archaeon
CGTAGCCGAGCGAGACTTCGCCAAAATCCTCGTTCCGCACCTCGGCGTCGCGCTCGGGGACGGTGATGCGTTCTTTCTGCACCATCTACGCCACCCCCTCCCGCTTTTCGAACCGTGCCATGGCACGCTGTTCCTCGTCGTTGAACATCGTCAACCGGTTCATGAGATCGTCGAAATCGACGAGATGGCCGTCGAACTCCGGGCCGTCGACGCAGGCGAGCTTCATCGCGCCGCCCACGGTCACACGACACGACCCACACATGCCGGTGGCGTCGAGCATGATCGAGTTCAGACTGACCTTGCAGGGGATATCGTGCTCTTTGCAGATCTCGGCGATCAGCTTCATCATGATCACCGGCCCCACACAATGGACGAGGTCGATCGTTTCGCCGCGGGCGATATAGCTATTGAGCATATCCGTGGTGAACCCGCGCTCGCAGTAGCTGCCGTCGTCGGTACACACGATCGTCTCGTCGGGCACGCCGCGTAGTTCGTCCTCGAGGATCACGCGTGCTTTATTGCGGAACCCTGCGATGACGCAGACCTCGTTGCCCGCCGCGCGCAACGCCTTCGCCACCGGATAGACCTCCGGTGCACCTACGCCGCCGGCGACGCATACCACGCGACCGTAGTTCCCGATCGCCGCGGGCGACCCCAGTGGGCCGACGAGATCGCTGATCGCGTCACCCGCCTCGAGGAGATCGAGCGAATGCGTCGACTTCCCCACCTTCATGAACACGACCGTTACCGTGCCCGCCGCCTCGTCGCGTTTGTACATGGTGAGCGGGATCCGCTCGCCGTGTTCGTCGATGCGCAGCACGACGAACTGACCGGGGTGAATCTTTTCCGCCACACGCGGAGCCTCGATCTCCATCATTGTGATCTCGGGATTCAGTCTCACTTTCTCGACAATGCGGTGCAGGAGTATCACCAGCGATGGGAAAAAGGACGCGATTAAAAATATTATCGGTCAGGCGCCGAGTGATCTTCAAAGGTTGCCGCGACGGCTCCCCAAATGGTGCGGCGATCCCACCGCTGTGCAACAAAAGCGTACCGAGATGCGGGCGGCGGCAGCACGATCGCGCATTGACCAAGCAATATGGTCGTCGGGGAGGGGGGAGCTAGCGAGAGGCCGAATGGAGGGTGTGTTTCAATAGGCGAATGATAGCGAAAGAACTGAAAAAAGTGGGTGCATTTCTATCTGAGGAAGAAGACACCGAAGAAGACGCCGGACAAGTTTCCGATGTAGCGCCCAGCCAGTAGATAAAGCAACCATTTGTCATTATTTTACATGATCAGTATTGGATCCGAGTGGTTGTGGCTCATTCCAGGTAGAGCACCTAGTTAATACCTTTTTTGGCGAAAACATATATACTCGGCCCTTTGAATGGAATGAGCCGTTGTGCCACGATCAACAAAGGCCGAACTACTCCCCCGGCTGCTGACCGATAGCCACAAGCATTCTTGCATCATCGATCGTGAGCCATCCCGTCTCCTCTTGCAAAATCTCTTGAAATAGGACGAAACCAAGCGGCGGCGGAGCGACCCCCATACCCTACACCCCAACCC
>CAZSUE010000969.1:0-1563 GCA_964609045.1 uncultured archaeon
ATCAAATCCACTTCCGGAGTGCGATTCCATTTGAATTTTGAAAAACAATTTTATGAATCTAGGTCGGCGATAATCACATTATTATTAGTGATCTGGGTGGGGGTGGTCTCGCGCACATTCTCGAGCATGACCATCGGCGAGTAGATGATCGCACGCAGCTCGTGCAAGAACCCAGCGGTTCGGCCGCCTCGGGTCCCTCGTGCCGCGGTAATCGTCGCACTAGCCAACGGCCGCGAGCAAAACGAAACGATACTGAGAGTGACAGAAGAGAAAACTAATGCCTGTTAGAGCATCAGCGATAGGTCATGGGCGCTTGGAAGTGGGGAGCTTCGCGACCAGAACGTTGCGGGTGATGATGATAATGCCGATGCCAATGCCGATGCCGATGCCAGAGACGCAAAGAGGAGCCGCAGAACGACACCAAAGGTGGCCACCGGTCCCTATTTTGTTTTGTACGAGATTTGTACCGAAAGTGTAGTGAAATAATGGCTATTTTACAACAGATTTGGAAGTTGCCATATAAAGGAGGAATGAAGTATGCGACATATGCATGAGCGGGTGGAAGAGGACGAGGGATGTCAACAGTCACCGTCGGTCCTCCAGCGGCCCACTGCGCAAACGAACCGCTTTCGACCCAACCCGTTCATCAGATCGAAGATGGAGAGTACGAAATGGCACCAGGAAATACAGAGTTAGGCCTCAACGAGAATCTCGAGGGTGCATTATGCTACCTCGGTATTTGGATCACCGGGATCGTTTTCCTCATACTCGAACCCAAGAACAAATTTGTCCGATTCCACGCTATGCAGTCGATCGTTACTTTTCTCCCGTTGTCGATACTGGGGTGGATATTTGGTGGCTTGTTCGGTATCACCCGATTCGGCTTCTTTTTCCTCACGATCTGTAGCTGGATCATCTGGATATTGGTCGTCATATTATGGCTGGTGCTGATGCTCAAGGCGTATAAGGGAGAGCGGTTCAAGCTCCCCATTGTCGGCGCTATTGCCGAGAAGCACGGATAAGCGAAAGATCACTACGGACCCGATCTCCAGGTGCGATCATTCCGTGGCATGAGTGACAAGCTGTGTATAGATCGCTTCGAGCGCGTCCACCACGGCTGACCATGTAAAATTCTGACGCACACGCCTTCGGCCCGCGACGCCCATGGCCCGTCGGCGCTCCTCGTCGCCGAGGAGGGCGCAGATCGCCGTTGCGAGCGCGGCGGCGTCCTCATACTCGACGATGAGCCCGGTCTCGCCCTCCGCGATGACCTCGGGGACACCGCCGACGCGCGTGCCGATACAGGGCTTCTCGCAGGCCATCGCCTCGAGGAGCACGATCCCGAACGCCTCGTATTCCGACGGCAGCACGAAGATATCGGCGTTGGCATAGCTGCTGAGGAACGCTGCACCGCTCTTGATATGGCCGGTGACGATGAACCGGTCCCAGACGCCGCGTTCCTCACCGGCGCGCTCCAGCGTCTCACGCATGCCCTCGTCCTCGCCGACGAGCACGAAATAGGTGTCCGGATAGCGCGCGAGGACCGCCGGTGCGGCCGCAACG
>CAZSUE010000970.1:0-1558 GCA_964609045.1 uncultured archaeon
ATGGAGGGTATCGATCCTCGTTTGCACCGTTCGTTTTGTGTTCCGCCCTCAGAACGGCTGGGGGCCAAGCGACGGATTGCCGGCGAGGATCATCACGAGCCGTTCCAGCGCCACCCACATCGCCGCCGTCGGCGGCATCCCGTAGTAGAGTATCTTCTTGTAGTGCGGTTCTGCAAGCAGTGTGGCGGCCATGCCGGTGAGCGGATAGTTGGGGATGGCATCGAGTCGCCGCTGCTGCTCCACCGGGTCGATGATCACCGACATCATATCTGCGATCGCATGGGTATCGATAAAGAGCATGGCACGCTCCACCCGCGTCGGGTCGTCGTCGCATTTGCGTGCCAGTGGCGAGACCTCCATGGGGAAATCGGTAACGATCGTGGGCTGGACCAGCTCGGGGACCACCGCTTCTTCGAAGCATTGCTTGATGATCACGCCCGTGGCGGCGGACGGTATGATATTTTTGACCCCCGCGGCTTTTGCGGTTTTTACCAGCCCGGCGGCGGTGGTATGACGCCGCACATCGAGCCCGACATATTCCTCCAACGCCTCGTCCATGGAGAGGATCGTGAACGGTGTGGAAAAATCGATGGTCCGATCCTCGTATTTGACCGTGGTGCCCTTGCAGATCGGTTTGACGAGTCCGAGCAATATCTTTTGGAGCTGACCGACGAGCGTATCCACATCGGCGAACGCACGCGCCGCACCGAGGAGCGTATACTCCTGGATATTGACGCTATCGGGTTTCACATCGCGGAAGAAGCGCCCGATCTCGAACACCTGCTCGAACCCGCCGGCCACCAGCATATTCAGTTTCAGTATCGGGCTGTTCCGGAGGAGGTAGGTGCTCTCGGTGCGCGTCGATCGTGCCGTCATCAACCGCTCGGGTGACTCCTCACGATACGGGTTCATACTGGGTGTTTCGACCTCGTGATAGTTGCGTGCATCGAGCCAGCGGCGGACATGGTTGATGACCCGGAGGCGGAGGTCGAGCCTGTCGCGGACCTCTGGCCGCAGCATGATATCGAGGAGGCGCGTCTTTGCCGAGGCGGGTTGGCGACGCGTTTGCCATTGCTTCCGCGACGGAACGGGCCGCAGCGCTTTCGAGAGGAGCTCGAACTTGCTGACGAGCACGCTCAGCTCACCGCGCTTCGTGCGATAGACCCGACCGGAAAGACCGATGACATCGCCGCGGTCGAGGAGGATGAACTGCTCGAACCGCTCGACACCCACTGATGCGCGACGGACCGTGGCAAGGATCTGGCCGGTCATATCCTCGAGCTTCAGCACGCCATCTTTGGTGCGCTTCTTGATCGCCATGATCCGCCCCGCAAGCTTCACCTCCGATTTCGACGGCTCTTCCGTGGCGTTATGGAAGAGACGTTGGACGATATTGATGCGATGCGTGCGCGAAAATGCGGTACCGAACGGTTCGAGTCCGGCACTGGCAAGGTCTGATCGGATCTTTCTCAGATTGTCGTTGGCTGCCATCGAGATCCCTCTTAGCGCGAGACGATTGATCACCTTCGTCCTATATAGCGCTTCTGGGGAGGGGGTT
>CAZSUE010000971.1:0-1552 GCA_964609045.1 uncultured archaeon
GAGGCCAAGAGGCCAAGAGGCGCGTGAACCCCAGCACCCCCCTCGCATGCTCGATAACTCCATGGCGTTATTGGCTAATGGCTCGGTTCGGCCAGGAGATAGAGATGCTTCGTCGTCGCCACGACGAGCCGCCCGAAGGCGCCGATCGCGATATGCGTCACCGCGCCGTCGAGCCGGATCGCGTCGAGAAGCTTGAAGGTGCCGATATCCACCGCGATCAGATCGCCCCGGGCAGTACCGAGGTAGCACCGATCCGCACCATCGGCCACCGGCGTAGCGGTGAGCGGGGACGGAAAGTGGAATCTACCCTCATGCGCGCCATCTCCATTCAATACGAAGAGGAGCGATAACGGCCGCCAGCGACTGTGGTCCCGGTCCGTCTCCACACGCGCCGCCACCGCCCGCCGGTCCGTCGCCCGTTGCCGACAGCGAACGAGGACCCGACCCGACACCACCGTTGGGTACCCGAGCAAGCCCACATCCACCACCTCACGCCGGGGCTGCATCGAAGGATCGCCCCATGAATATCGGTGCACGACCATCGATCCATCAAGCGAATTCGCCGTCGGCTCCACGATGAATTCCTCCCGTGCACGCGACGCGACGAGCGCCTCCACGCGAACCGCCCACCGACGCGTGAGTCCGTTTTCGTCGGGCGCCGCCGACGGTGCATGAAAAGAGACAACCTCGTTGGCAAGCGCACCGATCGACGCACCTCCGTTGAAAAGCACGGGATGATAAGCGCCCCGGAGATCGATCCTGACCGCGCTCATACGCCATCGAACGCGTCCTCGCCGATCGAACGCGACGAGCGAGCAATGATGCTCCGGCGTCGGACCTTCCTCACGGTCCCAGATAGAGGTATCGTAGCGTCGACAGCCGACAAGAACGCATCTACCGGGGAAGACCACCGGCATGGAGAACGCCGACCGGAGCCGATGCCGCGCAAGCTCGAAGTGGTCGAAGAGGGCGCGGTCCCACCGCCCGCCCGCGCGGGCCGATGGCGTAGAGCCCGGCCCAGTCGAAGCTGAGCGCGCCGACATAGACCACACCACCCGCGCCCATCGCCATGGAGGTCGGATAGCCGTCGATACGATGCAGCCAGCGTTCCGAGCCGTCGTTCGCGTCGAGCGACCAGACCTTCCCAATCGCCGCTACACGAAGCGCGCCGTCGGCGGCGAGCACCGGCGCGATGAGCCGCTCACCCATATCCCGCTCCCATTGGAACGCGCCGTATCGATCGAACCGATAGAGCGTCTTATCGTAACAGAACTAAAACGCTCCCATCACGCCCGCAGACCGGCTCGCCGAGGAGTTCACCCGACGGGTCTACCGACCATTCGACCTCGAGCGACTTCGGGCCCTCATACGTGCTCTGGCCACTGTTTGCCGCATCACCGCGCGCCTTCGGCCAGGGTGCATCAGCCAGTGACGCGCATCCTCCGTCCCTCGCCGTCATCACGATCACCGACCACCATGAAATGGATCGACGACGCTGGATAATAAACATTCTTATTGTGTGCTTGTTCGAAGAATATCAGATGAATGATGA
>CAZSUE010000972.1:0-1546 GCA_964609045.1 uncultured archaeon
GCGTATCGTACCCGAGCGGGTCGCGGCCATCCGTTATCTCGTAGGCCAGCGCAGTGCCGGACGGTTCGAGCGCGATCATTGCCTCGCCCTCGCTATCGGTCACTTTAACCACTCCGTCGCCCGCGGCGGTATAGATATGCCCTACTGCGTCGGGTTGGCACAGCGTCTCGATGAGCGATGCGTTCGTTGCTTTGGCTTCGATTTGTTCTATAGCGTGGTGATCGAGCGCGTGTCGAAATGTACCGTCCGGTCCGCGGAGATAGAGGAGGAGTACACCACCGCCTTTCATGATCAGGATATCGTTCGCGAGGGTTCTCGCCGCCGCCGATGCGGAGTAGGTGGGATTGAACCCGGCCTCCTCGAGGAGGTCGTGAAGCTCGGCCTTCTGGTGAACGGTATGCGAGCCGTGGTCCGCGGTGAGGACGGCGAGGCGTTCACCCTCGTCCAGTGCGTCGAACCCCTGGAGGCTGCGGGCCATACCCCCGCCGACGCGTCCCTTCATCATATCCTCGATGTAGCCGTCCACGCGGCGCAGCCCCTCGCGGTATTGGTTCGAATCGGGTCCGTGTTCGTGCGCGAGCCCGTCGGTCTCCGGTAGCCAGATCGCCATGAACCGCGGTATGGTCGGGGGGGAGCGGTTATATTGTTTGAGGATACGCCGCCCGAGGCGGTGGACGAGGTGGTCCCAGCTCCAGATCTTGCTATGGAGGTAGAACCGGAAGATATTGAACGGTGTGAAGATGTTCTTGGACGCGCCGCGGTAGATGAAATGGAACGCGGTGGTCGGGTCGGAAAACAGCTCGTAGGCGGTCTTGGTTTCGGGGTTGAGGAGCTGGTTCTCTTTTCGTGCGAAGAACGGCGAGAGCCGCCCGCAATCGACGAACTCGAGCGTGGTCCGATCGAGATATTTGAGGTGCGTCAACCCGTGTTTGTGCGGGTACTGGCCGGTAAGGATCGACGCATGGCCCGGTGCGGTGCTGCTGGGAAACGATGTGATGCAATGCTCGGTGGAGAGCCCGTCATTGACGAAGATATCCTCGATGGTGGGGAGTTTTCCTTTCTGCAGCTCATCGGCGAAGATCGCGCCGGGCACATCGTCGACGACGAGGAGGAGGACATGTTTCGGCATCGAACCGCCAACAGGCTCGTTGAACTTAAAGAGTGCCCCTTGCAGAGGGCTTTTGGGGCCCCTACTTTTATTGACCGCGAGGAGGGGGGGAGAGCACTATCGAATTTGGTTGCGCAGCGCCCATTTGCGGCCGGCGGTGGTGGGTGGACCTCATTTTCAATCCCCGCACCCCAAATGGCGTTATCAACCCGATATTTTAACATAACCGATCGCGTTGCGGGGGCGATGTCACGAACGAATGACGAAGATGTACCCGGCTCGGACGCGGTGATCGAGCTTGCGCACGGTGCCGGTGGCGAGGTGATGCAATCGCTGATCGGGAGCGTGATATTGAAACATCTCGCGCCCACCGCCGCTACGCTCGAGGAGGTCGAGCTCGTGGGCCGGAGCGGGAAGACGGAAGTGGATCCGGTAGGC
>CAZSUE010000973.1:0-1542 GCA_964609045.1 uncultured archaeon
GAGTGGGCGGGGTGCGGGTAGCGGGGAGCGGTTTGCGGGGAGCGGTATGCGGTTAGCGGTTAGCGGGGTGCGGTGGGTGGGGTGCGGTGGGAAGCCAGGGGGGTTGGGGAATAGAAAATAGCGCCGATTCAAGCCGCGTAATTCTCTCTGGCGTAGTGCTGGATGAGGACCGGTTCACTCCCTCTCCGCCCCCACTCCGGACGGCGGACGGTAGTGTTCGCGATGATGTTCGAGCACCGCCTGGGTCGCGCCGGCGAACGCTTTCAGCGCGTCCTCCTCCATGAAATGGAGCCGCCCGGGGACGACGAGGGAATGGAGCGGCGTGCCGAACTCGTATGCGGCCAGTGCATCGAACCGGTCCGCCGCGACGAGCGGTGCGGGGGACCCCGCGCGTGCTACCACGCATACGAGCCGCTCAGATGTGAACACGCCGCGCTCCGCGCGCGATTCAAATCTTGCGAGGACCGCGAGCGCCTCGTCGGCGGTCATGAATCGCCCCTCCGCGGCACGGATATCGAGCAGCACCAATGTATGCAACCCGCGCTCGAGGTTCTCGCAGATCATATCGTATGGGCTGGTGGCGAGGTAGTCGCCCTCAGGGTAGCCGAGCGTGGTGGTGCGTCCGAACTTATAATGCTGGAGCCCGAGCTCGCCGGGGACGGCGGTGAGCACCGACGCGCCGTGGACCAATTGCGTCTCTACGCCGTGCCGATGCGCGCGGAGCCGAAGGTCGACATGCGTGGTGGCGGCCATGGCGTCGCCGACGACGAGGAACGCAACATCGCTGGTGCCCGCCGCGGCGAGGATAGGGCCCGGCCGCTGCTCCACCGTCTCGCGGTCGACGAGCGTGATCGTCGTCCCCACACGCTTCTCGAGCGCCGGCCAGTTCGCGCCCATGAGCCGTGAGGTATATGTCTCCGCGTAAATCTTGCAGCAGCGCGCGAGGATGGCGCGCGCCTTGCAGCTGAGGTCATTCTCGTCCCAGAGCCCGATACCGATGAGATAGAGCGTCATGCGGCATGCAATCGTACGCTGGGTCTTAATTCTACCGCCGCTCACCCCGTATTCCTGCACCTGCGCGGAAACGCGTCTCGGCTAAGAAATATCTCCGCCACCGCTTCTGATCCGATCAGCTTGTGCAGTGTGACTTCACCCAACCGCGGCGCAGCGTGGCGGCAGCCTCGCGCCCTGCTGCGAAGGAGCGTGTAGATATCGGGCTGTTGCATAACGGTCATGTATGCATCAGGCCGATAGGCAGGCGGGAAGAGCATGGGAGGGACTGGGATGTTTGGGTATCCGGCTGTTGCATAACGATTATGCAACAAACAGATACGGTTGGAAACCAGCTCGAGCGCCCGTGTTCGCGCCATTTTCGCCAAGCACCCACTCCGACCATCACACGAACTACTCCGCGTATGCTCCCTTGGGCTCTATTCGCACCGAGAAAAATTGCCGCTTGCGCCAAAAAGCACCGCACGCCGGCGCGTAAAAAAGCGCTCGATGCCGTTTTCGACAACGCCCACGCTCGAAGCTGAAAGAAAA
>CAZSUE010000974.1:0-1540 GCA_964609045.1 uncultured archaeon
TAATACATTTTCTGGCGAAAAGATATATACTCGACCGTTTGAATGGAATGAGCCTCGCTATGCTATAGGTTCGGCGGTCGATGCTGGCCCAATGCGACCAATGCCTCTCCCACCACTGTGCATGAGCCAGTGACACAAACGATATCGTGTGCATGGGCGAGCGCGCGGGCGCGGTCAACTGCGCTTGCTACATCCGGCGCGCGCTCGATGGTCGGCGCGCGTCCTTCCGCTTCTGCGACGTTACGGACCCGTTTCTCAAGCGTGTCCACCGCCGCCGCCCGCGAGCTTTCCGAGCGGGTGAGGACGATGGCATCGGCAGAGCGAAGCAGCGGGTGGACGATACCGTCGATGTCCTTATCGGCGAGTATGCCCAGCACGACGACGATGCGCCCGGACCGATCTCCATCTACCAGACCACCGTCACGTGCGGCGAGAAGTGTATGCGCGAGCGCGCGTGCGGCCGCGGGGTTATGCGCACAGTCGAGGATGAGCGCGGGGTCGTGCTCGACGAGGTGGAACCGGCCCGGCCAGACGGTTCGCTGGAGCCCGGCGCGGACGACATCCTCTCTTTCTTGCGGTGTGACAACATCGAGTGCGTCGAAGAGACCTACGGCCAGCGCGGCGTTCTGCTGCTGGTAGGTGCCGAGAAGGGGCAGCTCCACCGTACGATAGGCTGCGCGCGGGGTTATGATGTGGACATGCTGCACTCCACGGCGCCAATCCACCGCGAGACCAGCGGGCGCGACGAGGAGCTCTTCTCCAAGGCGCCAGAGGGGTGCACCGTATCGTGCACAGCGTGCGTTCAACGCGCTCATGAGCGAGGGGTCGTATCGAGTCGCGACCACTGGCGCGGCGCTCTTGACGATGGCGAACTTCTCCGCGGCGATGGAGGCGATATCGTCACCGAGAACGGCGGTATGGTCGCGGGCGATGGCGGTGAGCCCCACTGCGGCGGGTGCGACGATGTTCGTTGCGTCGAGCCGCCCCCCGAGGCCGACTTCCACCACACTGATATCGACTGCAGTCTCCTTTTGAGCAAAATAGTAAAACGCGAGCGCGGTGAGGAACTCGAACTGTGTCACGGTCCAGTCCGGCTGCTCGCGCTGGAGTGTCTCCACCGCAGTGATCACCGCTGTCGCGGCGCGCCGGAGCGCTTCGTTCGCTATCGGCGCGCCGTTCACGCTGATACGCTCGTTGCGCGCGACGAGATGCGGCGAGGTATAGCATCCGACGCGGTAGCCGGCGGCCCGTAGCATCGCCGCGAGCATCGCCGCCACCGAGCCTTTCCCGTTGGTACCGGCGATATGGACGGTTTCGTACCGTTGCTGCGGCGAGCCGAGCGCGGCGAGGAGCTCGGTGATGCTATCGAGCCCGAATCGCATCCCGAACCGCGCGAGGTCGTCGATATAGGCGTGCACCGCGGGGATGTCGGGGTCCGAAGTGGCTGACATGGAAAGTCACTGTAGGCCCAGAACAGGCGCAGGGGCAATATAGTTGTCGCAGAGGGGGGGTAGAATGTAAAGTGTGAAGTGTGAAGTGT
>CAZSUE010000975.1:0-1534 GCA_964609045.1 uncultured archaeon
GGCTGCAACCGTACACCGTTGCGGACATAGAGCGCGCCGACCCCTTTGGGGCCATAGAGATCGTTGGAGGAGAGCGTGAGAAGATCGACCGCATCGCGTGCCACATCCATCTCGATAAGGCCCGCGGCGGCGGTGGCGTCACTATGGAACGCAATATCCCGTTCGCGCAATAGCGCACCGATCGCTGCGATATTTTGGATCGTGCCGATCTCGGTATTGGCGTACTGGATGGAAACGAGTAATGTCTCGTCGGTGAGGCGCCGCTCCAGTTTCTCGAGGCTCACCCGCCCGTAGGCGTCTACCGGCACTCGCGTGATGGAGAAGCCGTTGCGCTCGAGATACTTGGCAATATTGCGCACGGAGATATGCTCGACCTCGGAGATGACGATATTTTTCCCTTTGCGCCTCTTTCGCATCGCGTACCCGAGGAGGGCGAGGTTGATCGATTCGGTGGCACCGGAGGTGAACACCACTTCGCGGGGGGCGGAGGCGTTGATCGCGTCGGCCACTGTCTCGCGCGCGCGCTCGAGCAGTGCGGTGGCCTCGTCACCGACATGATGGAGCGAGGCGGGGTTGCCGAAGCGCTCGGTATGGACCTCGTTCATCACCGTCAAGACCCGCGGGTCCACCGGTTTGGCGGAGTGGTGATCGACGTAGATATCCGATGGCGTCGGGGGAGCGTTCTCAGTCGTCATGTTAGAACCACATGGTACCGTCACTTTCGAGCACGAGATCGTTCAATGTTGCGGCGCCGACGATCGTCACCCCGTCGATCAGTTCGAAGCCACCCTCCATGCCCGAAAGGAGTTGCATACTCTGCTGGCAGACATAGAACGGTATCTCCATCTCGAGCGTCTGCTCGATCACCGCTGCGAGGGAGGGGAGCTCACCCAGTTGGATCTTTTTTGCTTCGCCACTTTTCAACACGGTCAGCCCCATGCCGACAAAATAGAGCGCTGGTTCGACATCCATCGTCTTGGCCGTCTGGGCCAATATGAACGGCGCATACAATCGCTCGGGTGAATCGATCCCACTGGTCTGGACATACAATAATTGGTCCGCATTTTCAGCCATTTTCTTTCCTCCGGTCAGATCATCCTATCGTTCGGTTCGTTCCGGTATTACTTCGTGCGCTCGATGAGGAAATGGAAGAGACCGTCGTTGGCTTCGAACGCGACGAGTTCGTGCCCGGTACGCTTGATGAACCGCTTGATATCCTCTTCGGCCGCGGGGTCGTCGGCGTAGACCTCGACTAGCTCGCCAATGGCGATACTATCGATGGCCTCACGCGTCTGGAACAACGGTTGCGGGCAGAAGAGCCCTTCACAATCCAATACCTTCGCCGGTTCGTTTTCTATTGTCGCGCTCAAGAGCAGTCCTCCATTTTCATTCGTGTTCATACCCGTCGAGCTATATGATGTCGATCTCGAAGGGTTCAGCGCACTGTCCAACCCCTCGAACTCGGCGCGCGCGGCAGCGAAAACGCGCGACAGCGAAAACGCAGGCGGATCTGCCCGTACCCGAGAGAGCGATC
>CAZSUE010000976.1:0-1533 GCA_964609045.1 uncultured archaeon
GGGGAACAGGGGGTGCGGCGAGAGACTTGTCGCCGGACGCTGACTCTGGGCGAAGCGAGGAATGGCGTGACGGGGGACAGGGAAGTGAAATGGTGACGAAGACAAGTAGCGTGGCAAGTATGAAGCGGGAACGAGTGGATTGCGATGAGTGACGCATTTGCGGATACGGGTGAGGACGGGAAGGAGTACGACCTTCGCGCCATCCTCAATAAGCTCAAGTGGCACCACGAGTACGAGCTTTCGCGCGCAACGATCATCTATACGCATCGCGGCGCGCCCGGCGATGTGGCGGCGGTGGACGGCGAGTTCATCCTCGAGATCAATCCGTCGTTCTTCGTGCGGCTCTCCGACGGGATGCGGACGCATATCCCGTACCATCGGATCCAGCGCATCGAATACGACGGCGAGCCGATCTTCGATCGTGGTGCACACGAAGCGGGCGACGGCGACGATGAGAGGGGATGAAGGCGCGCGGCCTTGGAGCGACATAGCGAGCGGTGCGGCGATCTCATCGATCTCGGGCGGCAGCCCGGCGTCGGCGAGGTCGGTGCCGGTGATGTCGATGCCTGCGGCGACGATATCCTGGGTCGCGTTAACGAGGAGCGCGTTGAGGAACGCGGTGGCGTTTGTGGCGTTGGTGTTGGAGATCAAGTCTGGATGATGCAACGCTCGGCCATTATAACTACGGTTTGGTGCTGGTCTAAAAAAGTATAAGAAGGAGAATTCTCGATCTTCTCTTGCGTAAATCCGGTGCACACATCATTTCGATAAAAAAAGGTGTATATTGTGCTTCTGGAGAAAATCCAATCCGACGATCATATTGATATTTTCGTCGGGCTCCATTTCGAAGGGTAAATCCGTCACCGCGACGCGAAAAATCGAATCGATACCGTCCAAAGTCGAAATGACCCGAACTTTTGCAATCCAAGTATCAATGATCTTCCTATTTGCCACCTGGATCTTCTCTCGGGAACGGGTTTGAGATCCAATTTCTTTGCTATCCGTTCACTTATTACTGTCCTATCGGACCCAGTATCGACGAACGCAACGACATCGAAGGTCTTAACACCGTTCTTCAATCTCAAGGCTCGGTAGATTCTTCCCATACCTCTTCCTCTAAAAGATCGAGTACTTGATCATGGAGGCGATAATCCCTCAATTCGTCTCCTTCGATAACGATTTCGCCATCTTGGATGGAGATGTCCAATCTATCTCCAAATCTCTTCTCTAGATCCTTCAGCACCGTATCGATCTTGGCCTCGTTTACCGGCATATGAATATTGATTACCTTAAATAACATCATGACCATTCGAATGCCTACCTGCATGGTTCAAATAAAATCTATATATTTTTACCTCTTGGGTGGGTGTGAGCTGAGCCCGGCGTCGGCGAGGTCGGTGCCGGTGATGTCGATGCCGGCGGCGACGATATCGTCGGTCGCGTTGACGATGAGCGCGTTGAGGAACGCGGTGGCGTTGGTGGCGTTGGTGTTGGAGATCAAGTCTGGATGATGCAACGCTCGGCCATTATAAC
>CAZSUE010000977.1:0-1516 GCA_964609045.1 uncultured archaeon
GCCGAGGGGGAGCGCAAGAAAGTGACGTGGACCGAGCCGAAGCGCAAGAAATGGAAGCGAAATAGACCCGAGATCACCTTGGTCTACGACGAGGAGAACGGCTTTCTCCTCCATTGCATCATCGAAGTGCATAAACCGCGAAGGGTCACCAGCGGGTATATGGAGAAAACGCTCCTCGAGGAGCTACACAACGCCGGTGTGATCGGAAGCGCGGCCAGCTAGCATAGCTAGCAAGCTAGCACAGCTAGCCACATCCAACCGGCGCAGCTCATCAAGCCCAATTAGCTGGATAAGCGAGCCCAACACAACCCGATTGGCCCGATTCGTGTCAAGATAACTTGACCCCGAACTGTCGCATGAGAGCGCATGCGTTGCGTTCCATCTGGAACAGAGGTATCCGGCTGTTACATAACGACTATGCATCAGGCCGATACCTTTAGAAACGAGCTCGAGCACGCTTCGGAACGCAATCCTCACCGAACGCACCCCCGCAGGCAGCGGAACCGCCTTAGGAGGAACCGCTCTCGCGGCGGTGAAATGCAGGAAAAAAAGTCTCGTGCGCCGATAACGCGCGATCCCCGGCGCGGCAAAACGCGCTCCCTCACCCACTCGATCTGGCTCACGCTCAGAGCTGGAAGAAAAACTGCGAATGACCGAGGGGGGTGGCACGGTGTGCAGCGCCTATCCGAGGGCCGCTGCGAGTCTCGCGCGCCGCCGCGCGAGCGGCGACCGCTCGCCACGCACCTGCTCATCGTAGGTGAACGGCGGGTTATCGACCATCGCGCAGAGCACCCGCCCGAACAGCTGCTCGCGTCGGTGCCGATAGTTATACCGACATGCGTACTCTACGAGGTACTTCGGGAGATGGCATCCAACGGCGTTCTTGAAGGTAGTACGGAACCAGCACCGGAGCTTGGTTCCGGTGACCCTAAGCACGGCGTTCGATCCGTTGCACTGGGAACATGACGGCTTGAAGCACAGTTCGGCCGCCGCGAGGACCTCCGCGGTGTCTTCCGTCCCGGCCATCGTAATGACCAACCGTTCGAGCTCGGTACGCTCCTCGGATCCCGTTTGGGCGGCTTTTGCATCACCCAGCTCGCATAAAAGCTCGACATGTGGGTTATCGTCGCCCGGCAGCTCCCGGAACGGCGTGGGGTTGACGACACCGTGCAATGAAACATCGCTGGTGGTGACGGGGTCGACAAGCGGCACGGCGGTGAGCGGGTCAGCCATCGCGTCACGGATCTTGTGCGTGTTCCGAAGGGCGGCCTCGTACCCGATCTCGAGCCGACGCGAGATCTCCATCGAGCTCAGCCCTTCAGGGTAGACGCAGAGATAGAAGATCATCTTGAAGACGGTGAGCAGCGCGAGCTTCCCGTTCTCGAAGATCGTGCCGACCCGCGCCGAGGGCGCATAGCCGCACTTCGAGCACTGATACTGCTTGCGTTTATTTGGCGCCATCTTCCAGTTATTGCAGCGCGGGCAGAACCACCCGCCGCGCCGTTTGTGGTCGAAG